>JAKLJW010000007.1 GCA_023150935.1 Candidatus Binatia bacterium
GCGTTCGGACTAACTCAAGTGGGGGTGAACCAAGCCTACGCTTCGAACCAGATCTCTCAAGGTGCTTTCACCTTCTATTCCGAGCTCAGCCTGATGGGAGCTGGGACTGGCATTGTTGCGGCGTTCTCCGGCGGCAACCCGGCAGGCATGCTTGCGGCCGCCCGCCGTCGTCCGCCAGTTCGTCGGCGGCGGGCAGTGGCAGAGTCGGCGCGAGGGGCACGGCCAGCGCGATTGGCAGGTGGAGCTGAAGCGGCGCGACGACGGCAGCGTCGGCGGGCGGGTTACCGTCCTCGGTTCGCCGCTGCTCGACGAGGCGCGAATCGAAGGCCGCATCGACGGCGCCGAGGTCTATGGCGTGCTGGTCGGCCCCGACGACCGGCAGATCGGTACGTTCACCGGGACACGTGCGCGCAAGAGCCTGAGCGGCACGTACACGTTCGCCGACGGCGACACGGACACGTGGCGCCGCCGGACCCGCCTTTTGCCCTCCGCCGCCAGGTGCTACAAGAGGCCGCTATGTTGCAACGGGCGTGGCGCCTGTGCGCAGCCGCGACACTGGGCGCGTCGGAAGCGGTTCTACACGCCCTGGGGCGCCGGCCCCCTTACGCCGTGCTCACGGTCGATCTCGACGGCGAACTCAACGAACAGGTCTGGAGCAACCCCCTGTTCGGCATGCCGCAGCGAATCGATTACCTCGGTCTCATCGCCGCCCTGCGCTGGGCGCGCGAGGACCCGGCCGTGCGCGGCGTCCTTCTGCAGTGCGGCAACATCCACGGCGGTTGGGCCAAACTCGACGAGTTGCATCGCCTGGTCGCCGGCCTGCGGGCCGCCGGGAAGACGGTTTGGGCCCATCTGACCCACGGCGGCTTGCGCGAGTATCTGGTCGCCTGCGCCGCCGAACGGGTGCTCCTCGCACCCACCGCCACACTCGATATTACCGGCCTGTCTTCCGAAGTCACCTTCGTCGCCGGTACCCTCGAAAAGCTCGGCATCGAACCCGACGTCATCCAGATGGGCAGGTACAAGTCGGCCGCGGAGACCTTTACCCGTCAAGACATGTCCGCACCGCACCGGGAGATGCTCGACAGCCTGCTCGGCGACCTGTACGACCAGATCGTTGCCGCCGTGGCCGCCAGCCGCCGCCGCCCCGAGAGCGACGTGCGCGAACTCCTCGATGGCGGGCCGTTCATCGCCGGCGATGCCCTGAAGCTCGGCCTGGTGGACGCTCTGGCGTACGCCGACGAAGCCGACGCTGGTCTGCGCGCCGCCTGCGACCAGGGACCGGCGATCCGCATGGGCGATTACGCGGCCCGCCGGGGCCGTACGATTAGACGCCGCGTGCTGCGCCAGGCCAGGACCACCGTGGGACTGCTCCACATCACTGGGACCGTGAAGATGGGCGATAGCGTACCGGGAGCCGACGGCGCCAGTGCGACCGGCGTGGTCGCGGCGACGCGCGACCTGGCCGAACTCCGTGAGCGCCCCGACATCGGCGCGATCGTCCTCCGCGTCGCCAGCCCCGGCGGCTCCGGCCTCGCCTCGGATCTGCTCTGGCGCGAGGTGACGCGGGCCCGCGAACGCAAGCCGGTGGTGGTTTCGTTCGGTGACATGGCGGCCTCCGGAGGTTACTACGTGGGGGTCGCGGGTTCGTCGGTCATTGCCGGCGCCGGTACCATTACCGGCTCCATCGGCGTGCTCGCCGGCAAGGCTGTCCTGCGCGGCCTGTACGACCGCGTCGGCATAACCAAACAACTGGTAACGCGCGGCCGCCATGCGGCGCTCTACTCGGACTACCTGCCCCTCGGCGACGAGGAGCGCGAACTCCTGCGGCGCGAAGCGGCCTCGTTTTACGACGTCTTTCTGGATAAGGTCGCCGCCGGCCGGCATCTCAGTCGCGACGCGGTGGCGGCGGTTGCCGAAGGCCGCGTCTGGACCGGCCGACAAGCCCTCGCTCTCGGGCTCGTCGACCAAATCGGCGGCCTCGAACACGCGCTCGACGAAGCCAAGGTGCTGGCCGGCGTCACGCGCGAGACGATCGTCGCTATCGACCGCTATCCGAAGCCGAAGCGGTGGTGGAAACTGTCGCTCAATCTCGCGTCGCCGCACGCCGAGATCATGGCCCGCTGGTCGTGGTTCGGCGGCCTTTACCGCGAACGGGTCTGGGCCCTCCTCCCGTTCCGTTTCCGATTCTTCTGACCCATGCCGGCACCTGGAGAACGATGGACACCTCGACAGAACATCTCGACCTGATCGTCAACGCGACCCATTGGGATCCCTTTCAGATCCTCGGCCCGCACCACGTCGACGGCGGCTGGGTCGTGCGCGCTTTCGTGCCGCAGGCGCGCGAAGTGGACTACGTCCCCGTGGCCGGCAACAAACGCGTGCCCTTGCGCAGGGTGCACTCGGCGGGGCTCTTCGAAGCGCGCCTCGAAAGCCGGCCGGAACCCGCGCAGTACCGCCTGCGCATCGTCGACCAACACGGCCACGGCTTCGAAACCTACGATCCCTATGCCTTTCCGCCCATTCTGTCCGACTTCGACCTCCACCTCATCGCCGAAGGCCGACACTACACCAAGTACGAAAAGCTCGGCGCTCATACCGCCGAGATCGCCGGTGTGCGCGGCGTCAACTTCGCCGTCTGGGCTCCCAACGCCCAGCGCGTGTCGGTGGTCGGCGACTTCAACAACTGGGACGGCCGCCGACACCAGATGCGTGTCCGCGGCAGTACCGGGGTCTGGGAGCTGTTCGTCCCCGGCCTTCAGGAAGGCGACCTGTACAAGTACGAGATCAAGGGACGCGAGCACGGCTTCCTGGGCGTCAAGACCGATCCCTACGGCTTCCACTTCGAACACCGGCCGAAGACCGCGGCGATCGTCTACGACATCGACCGCTACACCTGGAACGACGCGGCTTGGATGGAGCGCCGACAGCGGTTCGACTGGCTCCATCAACCGCTCGCGCTGTACGAGGTTCACCTCGGTTCGTGGATGCGGGTCCCCGAGGAAGATAGTCGCTGGCTGACGTACCGCGAGCTGGCGCCGAAGCTGACGGCTTACGTGAAGGACATGGGCTTCACCCACGTCGAGTTGCTGCCCATCACCGAGCACCCCTTCGACCTCTCGTGGGGCTACCAGACCCTCGGTTACTTCGCCCCGACCAGCCGTTTCGGCACCCCCACCGATTTCATGTGGTTCGTCGACTACCTCCACCAGCAGGGTATCGGTATCGTTCTGGACTGGACCCCCGCGCACTTTCCGCGCGACGCGCACGGCCTCGCGCACTTCGACGGCACCGCGCTTTACGAATATGCCGACCCGAAGAAAGGCGAACAGCGCGACTGGGGCAGCCTCGTCTTCGACTACGGCCGCTGGGAGGTGCGCAACTACCTCATCTCGAGCGCCCTGTTCTGGCTCGACAAGTACCACGTCGACGGTCTGCGCGTGGACGGTGTCGCCTCAATGCTCTACCTCGATTACTCCCGTCCGGCCGGCGAATGGGTACCGAACGTTTTCGGCGGGCGCGAAAACCTGGAAGCCGTCGACTTTCTCAAGACGTTCAACGAAGTCGTGCACCGCTATCATCCGGGCGTCGTCACCATCGCCGAGGAATCCACCGCCTGGCCCGCCGTCTCCCGCCCGACGTACGCCGGCGGCCTCGGGTTCAGCATGAAGTGGAACATGGGGTGGATGAACGACACGTTGGACTACTTCTCCAGGGATCCCGTGTACCGGCGCTACCACCATCACCATCTCACGTTCTCGATGCTTTACGCCTTCAGCGAGAACTTCATTCTGCCGCTCTCCCACGACGAGGTGGTACACGGGAAGCGGGCCCTGCTCGACAAGATGCCGGGCGACCTGTGGCAGAAGCTGGCCAATCTGCGGGCCTTCTACACGTACTTCTACACCCATCCGGGCAAGAAATTGCTCTTTCAGGGCGGCGAGATCGGACAGTGGACGGAATGGAATTGCACCGAGAGCGTCCCCTGGCACCTGGTCGAGCACGACATGCACCGCCAGGTGCAGGCCCTCGTGCGCGACCTCAACCGGCTCTATCGCCAGGAAGCGGCGCTGCACGACCTCGAGTTCGATCACCAGGGCTTCGAATGGATCGACTGCAACGACGCCGACGCCAGCGTGATTTCCTTCCTCCGCTTCGCGCGCGATCGCCGGAACTTCCTTGTGGTGGTGTGCAACTTCACGCCCGTGGCGCGCCTCGGCTACAGCGTCGGCGTACCGGCCGGCGGCGCTTACCGCGAGGCGCTGAACAGCGACTCCGAGTACTACGGCGGCAGTAACGTCGGCAATGGCCTCGGCGTCACCGCGGAGCAGAGAACCTGTCACGGCCGGCCGTTCTCGCTGTTGGTCGACGTCCCACCGCTCGGGGCGATCGTCCTGAAACCCACGGCCACGACGGAAGGTCCGTGATGCTCCGGTCGGAATCGATCGCCGGCCGCCCCGAGGATGTGGGTATCGACAGCAGGCGGCTCGAAGCTCTGTTCGCGCGCGCCGGCCGCGACGTCGACGAAGGCGTTCTGCCGAGTGCGCAGGTGGCGGTGGCACGCCACGGCCGGCTTGCCGGCGTGCGGACGTTCGGTCGTGCCACCCAGGGCGGCGTCGACGCGCCGGCCACCGACGCAACGCTTTACAGCGTGTTCTCCGTTACCAAGGCGGCCATCGCGGTGTCGGTGTGGCAACTGCTGGAAGCCGGCAAGTTGAACCTCGCGGAACGCGTGGCCGAGGTCATCCCCGAGTTCGGCACGAACGGCAAGGAGGTCATTACCATCGAGCAGCTTCTGCTGCTCGTCGGCGGCTTTCCCTACGCTCCGTTTCATCCCGATCACTGGGACGACCGCGGGCGACGGCTCGCCGCCTTCGGCAAGTGGCGTCTGAACTGGGAACCCGGCAGTCGCTACGAGTACCACCCGACCTCGGCGCACTGGGTGCTCGCCGAACTCATCGAGCGGCGCTCCGGCGAGGACTACCGCGACTACGTGCGCAATCGTGTGACCGGACCGATGGGCCTCGACGAGTACTTCCTCGGCCTGCCGGCCGAGCACAACCACCGCGTCGCCGACGTCTGTTACGTGGGTGCACCGCTCGCGCCACCGGGCGGCTGGAAGGACGTAACCCCGGATGCGATCCTGCAACTGAACCGGCCCGAGCTGCGTCTGATCGGCATTCCGGGCGGCGGGGCCGTAGCGAGTGCGGCAGAGCTGGCGATGTTTTACCAGACCTTGCTCGCCGGCGGAGTTACGCCGAACGGGACCCGCATTCTCGCGACCGAGACGATCGTCTGCGCAACCCGCGTTCGCACGCAGGATCACCACCGCGACCCCATCCTCGACATCCCGGTCAACCGGGCGCTCGGGGTCGTGGTCGCCGGAGCCGATGGCTGCGCCCACCTGCGCGGCTTCGGCCATGCTGCGTCACCGTGCGCCTTCGGCCACGGGGGAGCGGGCGGTCAGGTGGCATGGGGCGACCCTGCAACCGGGATCTCTGTCGGCTATTGCACCAACGGCTTCGTCGACTGGCTCACCGCCGGCCGCCGCACCACCGCGATTTCGACCCTGGCGGCGCAGTGCGTGGCGTGATCCGGCTGTCGGGCTCCAATACGCCGGATCGATGACCGCTCGACCCGGGCGGGCAACCCGGCGAGGCCGGACAGCCTACCTGGCGCCGCGACGGTCTGCGCCCCTTTGACTTTGCTCTCCCGAGGCTCAACTCTACGGCGATGGACTACCAGCATATCCTCTACACCGTTGACGGATCGATCCTCACGATCACGTTGAACCGCCCGGAGAAGCTCAACGCCTTCACGACGCGGATGCAGCACGAACTCATTGACGCCTGCGACCGGGCCGACGCCGACGACTCCATCCGCGCGATCGTCGTAACCGGTGCCGGGCGGGCCTTCTGCGCCGGCGCCGATCTGTCCGGAGGCGGCGCCACCTTCGACAGCAGTCGCGGTCCGCGCCCCGAGACCCTCGACGAGCACCGCGACGGCGGCGGTCAGGTCACGCTGCGCATCTTCGACCTCACCAAACCGATCATCGCCGCCATCAACGGGCCGGCCGTCGGCGTCGGCATCACCATGACCCTGCCGATGGACATCCGTATCGCCGCCGACACCGCAAAGATGGGATTCGTGTTCACCAGACGTGGCATCGTCCCAGAAGCCTGCAGTAGCTGGTTCTTGCCCCGCCTCGTCGGGATCGGCCGCGCCGCCGAGTGGGTTTACACCGGTCGCGTCTTCCCCGCCGCCGAGGCGCTGGCCGGCGGACTGGTTTCGCGTATCGTCGCTCCCGAGGCCCTGCTCGATACCGCCTACGGCCTCGCCAACGAAATCGCCGGCGGCACGTCCGCCGTATCCGTCGCCTTGTCCCGCCAGCTCCTCTGGCGCATGCTGGGAGCGGATCATCCAATGGCGGCGCACCGGATCGACTCGCAGTGCATCTACTGGATGGGCCGGTCCGCCGACGCGGTCGAAGGCGTCACGTCATTTCTCGAGAAACGGCCGCCGCAGTTCACGATGCGACCGAGCACCAACATGCCGCCATTCTACCCGTGGTGGCCGCCCCGGCCCTTCAAGTGAGCCGCCAGCCGATGTCTCAACCCGACTCCCTCGAAGCGCTCTTCGATCTCCTCTTTTCGTTCGTGCGCACCGGAGTGGTCAAGGCGGCGATCGACCTCGATCTGTTCACCTACATCTCGCGCGGGCGCAACACCGTCGACGCCGCTGCGCTCGCCACCCACGCCGACGAGAGGGGCGTGCGCATCCTGCTCAATGCGCTGGTCGCCCAGGGATTGCTCGCCAAGCAAGCCGGCCAGTACGAGCTGACGCCGGTGGCGGAGCAGTTCCTCGTCAAGGACTCGGCCCTTTACGCCGGCGGCTTCGCGCGCGTTACCGCCAACCCCATCATCTGGGACGCCGTCGGCCAGCTCAGCGATATCGTGAGGACCGGGCAGCCGCCCGAGTCGATCGTTCACGTTCCGGATCACGACTTCTGGCTGGAGTTCTGCGAGGCGTCCGAACGCACCTCCGCCTACACCGCGGCACTGGTCGCGGACGCGCTCCCGCTGGCCACCGACCGCCCGGTCGAGGTGCTCGACGTTGCGTGCGGTTCCGGCGTCTACGGTTTCACCATTCTGGAGCGCTGGCCGCAGGCCCGCGTAACGGCCCTAGATTGGAAAGACGTCGTCAGGGCGGCGCAACAGACCGCGCAGCGCCGCGGCCTGGCCGAGCGCATGAACTGGATCGCCGGCAGCGCCTTCGACACGCCGATCCCTCAGGGCCGCTTCGATCTCGTGCTCGCCAGCCATTTCATTCATCATTTTCCGCCCGCGCAGGTGATCCACCTGGCGATGCGCTTCATTCGCGCGCTCAAGCCCGGCGGCACGCTCGCGCTGCACGAGTGGGTCGCCGACGACGAGCGCACCACCCACGGACCGGCTCTGATGTTTGCCGTCCTCATGCTGGCGTCCACCGCCAGCGGCGACGTCTATACCTTCCGCGAGTTCACTGAAATGCTCGAAGCCGCCGGATTCGGCGGCGTAAGACGGGCACCGCTCGGACGCCACGGCACCGAGGTAGTGCTGGCGCGCAGAGAGGAGTGAGATGCGTCCCGGGCCCGGGACTTGAAGACCCGGGTCCGAAGTCCAACGTTCGAGTCGGTGTTCCCGGGCCGCGGGTCCGGAACCGCAGGTGGGGAGTTATCGATGGATCTCTCGTTTACGCCGGAGCAGGAAGCCTTTCGCCGGCAGGTACGCGCCTGGGTCAAGGCCAACCTGCCAAAACGCGACCCGGAAGCGGGATCGTTGGAATCCGGCGACCCCCGCCGGATTCGCATGCTCAAGGCCTGGCAGCGCAAGCTCTACGATGCCGGCTACGTCGCCATGGGTTGGCCACGCGAATACGGTGGCCAGGGGGCGGACGTCGTTCAGCAGACCATCGTCAACGAGGAGCTGATCGTCGCCCGCGCCCCCGGACTGGTCGGTGGCATGGGCATCCAGATGGTCGGTCCGACCCTCATCCAGCACGGCACCGAGGAACAGCGCCGGCGCTTTCTTCCGAAGATCCTCACCGCCGAAGAGATCTGGTGCCAGGGCTACTCCGAACCCGGCTCCGGTTCCGATCTTGCCTCGCTGCGCACCCGGGCCGAGCTCGTCGGCGATGAGTTCATCATCAACGGGCAGAAGGTCTGGACCTCCAACGCTCACTTCGCCGATTGGATGTTCTGTCTCGTACGGACCGATCCCGAAGCTCCCAAGCACCGCGGCATTTCCTATGTGCTCATCGACATGAAGACGCCCGGCATCGCCGTGCGCCCGCTCATCCAGATGACCGGCGAACCCGGGTTCAACGAGGTCTTCTTCGATGACGTACGCATCCCACGGGAGAACCTCGTTGGCGAGCTGAATCAGGGCTGGCTGGTCGCTAATGCGACCCTGCAGCACGAACGCAACATGCTCGGCTCGACGACCACCACGCAGATGATGATGAACGGCCTGTTGCGGCTGGCCAGGACCTGTCAACGCAACGGCCGGGCAGCCGCCGACGATCCGGTCGTTCGGCAACAACTCGCCGACCTGATCATTCGTGTCGAAACCATGAAGTACCACGCCTATCGGCAGCTCACCGACGCGATTCGTAAGCGACCGCCAGGCATCGGGGCGTCAGTGAACAAGCTCGTGTCCACCGAACTGAACCACGACATCGCGGCGATGGCGCTCGACGTGATGGGCCCGTACGGCTCGCTTGGCCGGGGCGCCGCCGACGCCCACGACCGCGGCGACTGGCCGATCCATTTCATGTTCTCGTTGGGCTTGATCATCGGCGGCGGCACATCGCAGATTCAAAAGAACATCATCAGCGAACGCGGGCTGGGCATGCCGAGATAGGGGTGTCGCTCGTCGTTTGTTATTGGTCTGGAGACCAGAACCCGCACTTCCCTACCCCGAGGTACCCTCCATGGACTTCGCCCTTTCCGAGGAACAGGAGCTTCTGCAACAGAGCGCGCGCGACTTCCTGGCGCGCGAGTGCGCGCCGACCGTGGTGCGCCAGACAATGGCCACGCCGGAGGGATATTCGCCGGCGCTGCACCAGAAGATGGCCGCCCTCGGCTGGACCGGCCTCGTCATCCCGGAGAAGTTCGGCGGTCTCGGGCTCGGCCTTCTCGACCTTGCCGTGCTCTGCGAGGAATTGGGCCGCGCCGCGGTTCCCGGACCGTTCTTCGCCACGGCGGTGCTCGGAGCGTTGAGCCTCGTCCACGCGCGAGGAGCGACCGCGCAGCAGAAACTCTGGCTGCCGCAGATCGCGGCGGGGGAAGCTCTGGCAACGCTCGCCGTCTCCGAGGGCGAGCCGTGTCCGACCCCGGCTGCGATCCGAACCAGGTGCACTTCGACACGTAGCAGCTTTCGTCTGTCGGGAACCAAGCTATTCGTGCCCGACGCCCACGTTGCCGATCTCATCGTCACGGCGGCTCGCACCCGCGGTCGCGACGCCGACGGCGTCTGCCTGTTCGCCGTCCCCCGTGATACCCCGGGAGTCACCGTCCGGCCCCTGCCCGACGTCGATCAGACGCGGCGACCGTGCGCCGTGGAGCTGCGCGACGTCGAACTGCCGAAGAGTGCGCGGCTGGCCGACGAGCCGGCCGGCTGGCGGGCTCTGAGCCGGGTCACGGATGCCGCCTGCGTCACCATCGCCGCCGACAGTCTCGGCGGATCGCAACGCGCCCTGGAAATGGCGGTCGATTATGCCAGGACCCGCGAGCAGTTCGGCCGGCCGATCGGCTCGTTCCAGGCGCTCAAGCACATGGCGGCCGAGATGGTCAGCGAGATCGAGCCGGCGCGGTCGCTGGTCTGGTACGCTGCGTACGCGTACGACCACGAGCCGAGGCGTGCCGGTCTCGCCGCCGCCATGGCGAAGGCCCGACTCACCGATATCTACAGTCGAACCACGAACCGCGCCGTCCAGATGCACGGCGGCATCGGTTTCACGTGGGAGCACGACATGCAGCTCTGGTTCAAGCGCGCCCTGTGGAACCGCACCGCCTTCGGGGACGCGGTGTTCCACCGCGAGCGGGTGGCCACACTGTCGGTCTAGGCCGGCGTTCCGCTCCTCGACCCGGACAGGGTAACCGCGTACCCACCGACCCCTGGCATTCATGCTGATCCGCGACCCGATTCACGGCGATATCAGGCTGGACCCGGTCGAGACCGCCGTCCTCGACCTGCCCGAGGTGCAGCGCCTGCGCGGCGTCAAGCAGCTCGGTACGGCCCATCTGGTGTATCCGGGGGCTGTGCACACGCGCTTCGATCACAGCCTCGGGGTGTGCGCGCTCGCCCACCGTATGGTCGCGGAACTGCGCCGGGCCGGAACCCCGATCGACCGGGACGTCGAAACGCTCATCGGCGTGGGCGCGCTGTTGCACGACGTCACGCACGTGCCCTTCGGCCACACCCTGGAAGACGAGCGCCGCCTCCTGCCGCGCCACGACAAAGGCGTGCGCCTGATGCGGATGTTCGACGGCGCGCTGGGGGACGCCCTGGCTCAGCTCGGCCTGCGCGACCGCATTGCCGAGTTCTTCGCCCTGCAGGGCGATACAGGCACGGTGCCGGCGTGGGCACGCGAGATCGTCGCCAGCACCATTGACGCCGACCTCCTCGACTATCTGCGGCGCGACTCCTACTTCACGGGTCTCGCGCAGCAGTATGACGACCGCATCTTTCGGCACTTCGTGGTCGCGGACGGCCATCTCGCCGTCAACATGACCAAGCACGGCATGGAACGTCCGGACGCGCGTTCGGAGACGGTACAACTCCTGCGGATGCGCTACTTCCTCACCGAGCGAGTGTACTACCACCACACCAAGGTCGCCGCGGGCGCGATGATCTCGAAGGCCGTCGAACTCGCCCGCGAATGCGGCGCACTCGACGAGGACGAGCTGTTGGAACTCAACGACTGGACGTTGCTGGACCGCCTGCGTGCGGTGCCGTCGGCGGCGAGTCCCGATCCGCGCATCGCCGTGCTGGTTGGCCGCCTCGAACGTCGCGCCCTGCTCAAGCGCGGGTACGTGTGCTCGCCGTTGACGGTGCCAGCGGAAGACCGCCGCCGACTGGTACAGCGGTTCCACGAAACGGCCGCGGAGCGCCGCGCCGTCGAACACGATCTGGCCCGAGCGATCGGTTGCGACCCGACCGAAGTCATCCTGTACTGCCCCGCGCTCACGGTCATGAAGGAAGCCGCGGCCCTCGTCCACACGCCGCGCGGTCTCGTTGCCCTGAACCGTTACGACGACGACGGCACCGCCGAAATCGGCGCGATCGAAGCGCGCTACGCGGCGCTGTGGCGGCTGTACGTGTTCGTACCCGAGGGAGCGGCCGCCCGGGCCGCCTCGGCCGCCGCGGCGGTTATCGGGTACCCGAGCGAACACCGGCGTCACTGATCGCCGGCACGACGGCCGCCCATGCGTTGCGCGACGAACTCGACCACGTTGGTTGTCCTGGCGCTGTTGCTGCTGACCGCGTGTGGTGGCGACAGTGACCCGGCAGCGGCAACCGCCCCTTTCGCTGAGTTCGAGTGGCAAGCGGAAGAGCCGGACGTACGCGTGCAGAGACTCTGCACCGAAGCCGCGGATCCGGACCGCGCCCCGGATACCACTTTCATTCACTGCGCCGTCGAGGGTGCCACCTTTGCGCCGGCGAGGGTGCGCCCGAAGACGGACATCGTCGTCCTCGCCTACAACATCGAGCGCGGGTTCGGCGCCGATGCCCAACTGGCGCGCCTGCGTGACGGCACGATCCCCGCGCCGGACGTCCTGCTCCTCAGCGAGGTCGACCGCGGCTGCGCCCGCACCGCGTTCCGCAACATTGCCCGCGACTACGCGCGTGCCCTCGGGTACGGGTACGTCTACGCCACCGAGTTCGTCGAACTGCCGAGCGTGCGCGGTGCCGCGGGGCCGTACGATCCGCCGCTCTGCGAGCATGGCAATGCGATCGTGGCGCGCTATCCGCTCGGCAACGTTCGCACCATCCGTCACGCCCGAAACTGGAGCTGGTACACGCCGCCCGACGAGCCCCACCCCGACGAGCCGCGCCTCGGCGGCAGGGTTGCCATCGCTGCGGACATGCGAATCGGTCGCGGCCTGGTTCGGCTCTACGTGCTGCACCTCGAATCCGAGGCGACCGCCGCGCGGATAAGGGCGGCTCAGGCGGCAGAGATCGCTGCCGACGCCCTTGCCGTGCCCTACCCGGTGGTGGTCGGCGGCGACCTCAACGCCTACGGCGCCGTTTTCGACCTGGAGTACGGCGCTGCCAACGACGGCCCGACGCAGGCCTTCCTCACGCGCGGCTTCGACGACGCCCACGCGCCGTTGCCGCCGCGTACCCGAACGACCAGCTTCGATCCGGCGCCCTTGATCATCGACTTCCTGTTCACGCGCGGCGTCGCGGTCTCCAACCCGGGCATCTGCCCGCAGGACCGCTGCGGCAACCTCTCCGATCACCTGCCGATCTGGGCCACCGTGCACGTCGGCGAATGACGGCGGGAAACGGGCATGGTTACCGAGTCGGCGCCGAACGACGGCTCGGCATCAGCGTCGCTCGACGCTCGCCGCACCAGAACGCGTTCCTTCGAGAACGCGATCGAGGGCGCCGTAAACCCGTAGAGTGGCGTGCAAGTGGCACGCTCGAGGAACCGCCAGCCGCACCGCAAGATTCCGGTTGCGACCCCCGATCTTCTTCGGTAGTGACACGTCGTCGCGGCGGGTGTCGCGACGCCCGCCCGTAGTCGGCGGGGTGTCGATTCCACGCACCACCAACCGAGAGGAGGTCCAGAAACGATGCGTCACACCATAGCTGTTGCGGCCGCCGCATGTGCGCTGTCCTTCACGCTCGCCGCGTCCGCTCGGGCCGGCGACCCGCCCATTGCCGCCGCGGCCGAGGGCGTCACCTTCACCGCCACGGCCAAGATTACGGCGCTCGACATGAAGACTCGCTCGATTACCATCGAGGCCGAGGACGGATCGACGTGGTCTTTCAAAGTGGACGACAAGGTCCAGAACCTCGATAAGGTCAAAGTGGGCGACGTCATAGTCGTCAAGGGCTTCGCCGCCGTCGCCGTCGCCCTCAAGGGACCCAAGTCCGGCCCCGCCGGCGCCGAGGTCGACGAGGCGTTCGTCAAGGCCGCGAAGGGTCAAATGCCGGCCGGTGCGGTCGTCGAGCAGATCACGCTGCAGGGCAAGATCAAGGCCATCGACACCAAGGCGCCGTCGGTCACGTTCGAAGGACCCGGCGGTAAAGTTACCACTGTCAAGGCCAAGGACGCCAAGGCCCTGCAAGGTCTCCAGGTTGGCGACGACGTCACCGTCACCCTCCTTGAGGGATTGGCCATCGCCGTCGAGCATCCGGCAAAGTAACCGTAACCGGAGGTTGGAGAATCCCGCCCCGCCCTGAGGAGGCCGCCGTCAGCCGGGGCATCCTCAGGGCGGGCGGTGCGCGGCGGATCGGGACCGGTTCGTACCCGCTGAAGATCCGGAGCGATTGAGCCGGTATGTCCGCCGCACCGAATTCGCTGCGCCCCAGTGCGAAGATCTCCGGGGCCTGTTTCCTGCTGTCCGCGTTCTCCTTCGTCACCGGCTGGGTACTGGTAATCGCGGCGGCACCCGACGTGGTTGCGTTCTTCTACCAACCGCGGGTCATTGCCATCGTTCATACCTTCACGCTCGGCTGGATCAGCCTGGCGATGACCGGCGTGCTGTTCCAGTACGTGCCGGCTCTGACCAAGGAGCCGCTGCTACTGCCCCGATTGGCGCCGGTGCAGGTGGCGCTGTTTGCCTTCGGTACGTCGGGCGTGGTGGCGCATTTCTGGATTCGCCGCCCCGTGGGCATGGTCTGGAGCGCCGCCTGCCTGCTGGCTGCCGTCCTGCTGCTCGCCCTGCACCTCGGCTGGCCGCTCTGGCGCAGCCGCAACCGTGACACAACGACCATCGGCCTGTCGGTAGCCGTGCTGTGCCTGCTCGGCACCGCGACGCTCGGCTTCCTGTTCGCCGTCAACACGGTCGCTCCGTTTCTCGGCGGCGGTGTGTTCGGCAATCTCGCCGCCCATGCCCACCTCGGTCTGCTGGGCTGGATCACTCTGACGATGTGCGTGGTGTCTTACCGCATGAGTACGGCCTTTCTCCTGCCGACGGAGTTCCAGGTCCGGGCGATTCGGTGGCAGGTCGGAAGCCTGATCGTCATCGTCCCGTTGCTGGTGCTGAGCTTGTTGCTGCGCAGTCGTGTGTCGGTCGTATTGACGGTCTTGTTGGCGGCCAGTCTGGGGCGGTACGCGTCGATTATAGTCGGGTTTCTGCGCACGCGACGCATGCCGGTCGACTGGAGCACAAGGCATGTGCTCACGGCTTTCGTGCACTTAGCGGTCGCCGGCGTGGCGGGCCTGGCGCTGCTCACGATTGTCGACCCTGGCACGCCTGCCGGCAGCCGCCTCACGGTGGCATACGGCACGCTCGTGCTCTTCGGTTGGATCTCCAACTACATCGTCGGCTTCGGCAGCCGCATGATGTCGGGCATGATGGGAAGTGGCGGCCGGGTGTTGCTCGCCAACGGCGTTCACATCGCCGTGTACGGCTTCCTCAACCTGGGCGTAGCCGGCACCGTAGCGGCCGTGCTCGCCGGCGACCCGGGCGCCCTGCGCGTTGCCGCCTGCCTGCCGCTCGCGGCCGGCACCGTGTTCGCAGCCGCCCTGTTCCGCCGGGCAATGAAATGAACCGCCGTCCCGAGGCCAGCCCCGGCGGACCGTCCGGAGCGGCCGCGCGCACACTCCGACGAGCGCGGCGCGGGGTTCGTCCCTCCCCTCCCCTCACTTCACCTCGTCGTAGTCCACCGGCTGCGGGGCGCGCAGACCGCGAGCCGTGTACCACTCCTCGATGCGGGTCCAGATCTCTTCGGCGCTTTCCGCGAAAGCGAACAGGTGTACGTCTCCCGGATCGATAACCCCTTGTTCGGCGAGGAACGCCGGGTCGAAGGCGCGGCGCCAGAACGCCTCGCCGACCAGCACCACCGGCACCGGATCGATGGTGCGCGTCTGAATGAGGCAGAGCACCTCGAAGAGCTCGTCGAAGGTCCCGTAACCGCCCGGGAACGCCACCAGAGCGCGGGCCTTAGCGACGAAGTGCATTTTGCGCAGGGCAAAGTAGCGGAACCTGAAGCACAGATCGGGCGTGATGTACGGGTTGGGCACCTGCTCGTGCGGCAGGCTGATGTTGAACCCGACACTCGCGTGACCGGCTTCCGAGGCGCCACGGTTTCCGGCCTCCATGATGCCCGGACCGCCTCCGGTTACGATGACGAAGTTGCGTTCTCCCGGCCTCTGGTAGCGGTGACTGACGAGGGCTGCGAACTCCCGGGCAACTTCGTAATAGGCGCTGAGCGCATGGAGGTTCTCGGCGACGCGCAGCCGCCGCGCCGCCTCGGTATCGTCGGGATGGGCGGCGGCCTCGGCTCGTGCGGCTTCGAGGCGGACCTGGGAGCGGGCCGGGTCGGTAATCCGGGTGCCGCCGAACAGCACGATGGTCGAGTAGACGTCGTTAGCCGCGAACGCCAGTTGCGGCTTCATGTACTCGAGCATGAGGCGAACCCCGGTCAGGTTCGGCCGGCTCAATAAAACAATGTCCCGTTCTGCCATCACGTACGACTGACTCTTGATAATCGCCTCCTGGCGCGGGTCGGGTTTGTTGATCCTGCCATCTTCAGGGTGCGTTGGATGGTCGGCCATGGGTCCTCCTACGGTACCAGCCCGCGACCGTCGCGCGCGGGGGCGCCTGAGCGATCGCATGGCCGATTATGATATTTATCATCCGTGGCGCTTTTAACTTGCCTATTTGCCCCGTTCCGGGTTCTAGTGCCACACGTTTGACCTGACGAAGAGGACGTCGGGACGTGACAGGCACAGGACCTGCGGAGCGGTTCGGCTGCGCCGCACGGGAGGGTTGGTAATGCGCGATTTGCGATGGTGCGTTTTCGTTTTCTCGCTGTTTTCCGCCGCTCTGCCGGCCGCCGGACAGAACCCCAACTGTCCAACCGCCGCGAGCACCTTCGAACTCATCCAGAAGGGCATCTTCGAGAAGCACGGGTGCGATGTCGCTTACTGTCACGGCGAAACCAAGCTGACGAATCTCGATATGCGTGCCGGCGCTTCCTACGCCGATCTCGTAAACCGGCCTGCGATTACCAGCCTCAAGGGTCTCGATCGCATCGAGCCGGGGCAGCCGGATCAAAGTCATCTTTACCGGGTGATGGACTACCGCACGAACGATCTGAAGTTGTATCCGGGTGAACCGATTCCGGTCGGCCGTCCACGCATCAACCGCGAAGAACTGGAAGGCGTGCGCCTCTGGATTCTCGCCGGCGCGCCAAAGACCGGCATTGTGCCCGGGGTAGCCAATCGGATCGACCTCTGCGAACGCGATATCGAAGCTTACTACGGGTATGTGCCTCCGTGCGAACCGGGCGACCCGGACCTCCTGCTACCTGACCTGATCAGCGAGGCCCCGAGAGATGTTCGCGTCAGTTCCCGGGACGGCAAGCACCGCATAACCTTCACAGCCTCTATCGCCAACGTCGGCCAGGGCCCGCTGATCATTCAGCCCGCCTTTCTGCCCACGGGGCCCGGAGCGATCCAGGCCATGCAGGTCATCAACAAGCGTGACGGCAAGCGCTGCGCCCGGCCCGCCGGCGAAATCATCTACTCCGCCAGCGGCGCGCACTGGCGGTACGACAACATCATCGATTACGAACTGCGCAAGGGCGATCCGGTGACCGGCCAGGTCGTCGGTCTCGTCGCCAAGTCGACCAACTGTCTTGTGGACGCCGAGCAAGTGCGGGGGTGGCGCGGTGGCCATCAATTCGAGGCGCATTGCGAAGACGATCTCGGTCGGATGGGCATCTCGGTGGGATTCAAGGATGTGTACCGTAGCTCCACCGACGGCCAGACGATCGAGGTCGATGCCGATCCGGACACGGTACCCTCCGGCAGCTACTACTTGGTCACGGTCGCCGACCCGACCGATGTGGTTTGGGAAACCAATAACGACAGAGCCGCAAACAGCGCCTCGTACCGGTTGGCCCTGCGTACCACCCGTCCCCGCCCGGGGAGCGGTGGGCCGCCCCAGCCGACGGCTTCGGCCACCGGCATTGTTCGGCCGCCGCGAACTCCGACCCCGGGAGACCCAGGCCAGGGCGACTGCCGGCAGGTTGCGAGCACGTACGAACTCATTCAGCGCGGGGTTTTCGAGCGCCAGAGCTGTAACCAGGCAATCTGTCACGGTGAGAACCGCGGTGGGGAACTCGACTTGCGCGCGCCGGGGTCGTACGCGGACCTGCTCGACGAGGCTGTCGGCATCAACGGCATGAGACTGGTCGAGCCGGGCGCTCCGGAACGGAGCATGCTGTGGCTCAAGCTGGCGGCACGCACTCTGGGACGTCGCGGCGTGCCGGGTGTGGCAATGCCCGTCGGAGGCATGCCGACCAGCCCTGAAGCGCTTGACGTCATACGGCTATGGATTCTGGCCGGTGCGCCGGAACATGGAATGGTTCCCGGCACCGCGGATCGAATCGATCCCTGCCCGCCGCCGCCGTCCGACGGTGGGGACGAAGATCTACCGGTATGCAGACGGGAAGATCCGGATCTGCTGCTCCCCGAACTCACCGTCGAACCACCGAAGGACGTGCGCACGCTCATCCGCTTCGGACACCGCCGCATCGAGTTTACCACCAGTGTGGTAAACACGGGCGATGGACCGCTGATCATCCAGGCCGCGGAACGTTCGGAGAGTCCCCCGACCGACTTCGTCCCGGCCGAGCAGGTCATTCTGCGGCGCGACGGTTCGAAGTGTGCGCGCCCCGCCGGCAGCATGTGGTTCACCGGCAGCGGCGGACACTGGTCTTACGGACACGTTGTGAATTACGAGTTGCGCAAGGACGATCCGATGACCGGCGATCTGATGGTTCTGGCCACCAAGTCGGCGTACTGCCTGCTCGATACCGACCCGATAAGGTATGCGGACGGCCGGCTCAATCAGTTTGAAGCCCACTGTACGGACACGCTCGGACGCATGGGTATTTCCGTCGGCTTCAAGGACGTCTACGAGCGCGCGCATCCGGCGCAATGGATCGACCTTGACGGCGATCCGGAGAAGGTCATCGATTCGGGCAACTATTATCTCGTCAACGTCGTCAATCCGGCCAATATGCTGTGGGAAAAGGACGACAGCCGTGAATCGAATGTCGGATACGTCAATGTCGGCGTTCCCTTCCCCGACCCGGACGGCCCAGGTACCGTACCGACGGTACGGCCGACGACCGGGCCGTCACCAGTTCCGACGGTAACCGCACAACCGTCGCGGCCGACCCGACCCGATCGTCCCACGCGGCCGATACACCGTCCGCGGCCGACCCGACCGCAGCGTCCGGAGCGGATTATTCGGTCGCTGCGTTGAGCGGCCGCGGCGTGAGGTGGGATGACAGGGCTCTCCGCGTTCTCGCGGCCGGCGCGGTGGCGCATCGCCACGCTGGTGTTCGTGCACGTGGCGATCGCCGCACACATCGTGCACTGGCGGCTGGCGGGCCGTTCGCTCTCGTCGATTCAACTGAGTGACGCCGGCCGGTTTGCGGCCGAAGGGGTGGTGACGGCGGCGCTGCTACTCATGGTAGCGGTGCTGGTTGCGACCATGGTGTTCGGGCGCTTCTTCTGTGCCTGGGGTTGCCACATGCTTGCCTTTCAGGAGGCCTGTCGTTTTGCCCTTACCCGCCTGGGCATTCGCCCGCGACTGATTCGCCTGCGTCTCCTCTGGGTGGTGCCCCTGGTTGCCGCCTTCTACATCTTCTTCTTCCCCGCGGTGCAGCGCCTCTGGCTCGGCGTGCCGCTGCCGACGCCACAGTTGGAGCTCACCTCCGAAAACCTCTGGACACACTTGCCGGGGCCGACGAGCGCCGTACTCACGTTCCTCGTTTGCGGCGTTCTAATGGTCTACTTCCTGGGCTCGTTGAGCTTCTGCAAGTACGTCTGCCCCTACGGCGCACTGTTCGCGCTCGCCGACCAGTTCTCCCTCGGCCGCATACGACTGATCGGCGACTGCGACGGCTGCGCGCGCTGCACCGCCGCCTGCACGACCGGCGTGCAGGTGCATGCCGAAGTGCAACGCCTGTCGATGGTGGCGAACTCCGGATGTATGCGCTGCTTCGAGTGTGTCAGTGCTTGCCCGCAACGAGTGCTGGCTTACCGTTTCGGGCGTCCGGCACTGACCGCCGGAACCCGCACGGGACTGACGCCCTTCCCGTTCACGCTGGGCGAAGAGGCGCTCGTCCTCGGGCTCTGTGCCGCGGCGTTCCTGGCGTTGCACGGCCTCTACGACCGGGTGCCGTTGTTGCTCGCCCTGGGCGCGAGCGTGATCGCCGGTTACTGTGGCGCCATGGTACTGCGCCTGCTGCGGCAGCCCGTGGTGGCACTGCGGGGCATTGCCTTGAAGCAGGCGGGCACGCTGTCGGCGGCCGGGCGCGTCTTTGCCGCCGGATGCGTCATCCTGCTCGGCTTTCTGATCCACTCCGCCGGCGTCCAGTACCACCACTGGCAGGCCGTATCGGCCATCACGACCCTCGGCTTCCCCCAGTTGCGTTCGGATTACTCCAATGCGGAGCGCGGGACCGCGGCGACCGCGGCAGCAAACCTCGAGCGGTGCGTCCGCTACGGTCTGGTCGAAACGTTCGACGACCACATGCGGCTGGCATGGTTGGGCCGCGCCCTCGGGGAGTCCCACCGAGTCGAAAGGCACCTGCGCCGGGCAGCAGACCTCGATCCGACGCAACCGGCGGCCCACTTCAACCTCGGCAAGGAGCTGGCGCGGCAGGGCCGCAGCGGCGAGGCCGCAGTGGCTTTCGCCAGCGCAGTGCGCCTGGCGCCGCACCTGGCGGCTTACTTACCGCCCGAGACGGCCGCGGTCAGAACCGCCGTGGCGCGATAACGCTTGCGACCTGCCGCACAGGTCGGCCGGCAGCTTATATCTCGACGTTCGCGACCAACCCTTGCGGATCGCCGGCGTAGCGCGCCACGCTCAGCTCGTACCGGCCACCCTCGACTACCCACGCGCCAGCCTCGCGTACGGCAAGGGTACGGAGATCGAACGGGATCTCCACCTCGGGCGCAGCCCCGGCCGCCACCTCGATCCGCGCGAAGCCCACCAACCGCCGCACCGGTCGATCGTAACGCGAGCCGCACACCCCGGCATACACTTGCACCACGGTAGAGCCGGCTCGCTTTCCCGTGTTCGCAACTGTCACCCGCGCGCGCCGCTGCAAACCGTCGCCGTCGACGCTCAGCCCGCTCAGTGCAAAGCTCGTGTACGAGAGTCCGAACCCGAACGGGTACGCCGCCTCGTTACCGTCGCGGTCGAGCTTCCACTGCCCGTGCCACAGATCGTAGGTCACCGCAGTCGCCTCGCGGTCGAAATCCGGCAGATGACCGGCGTCGGTCGGAATCGCGAACGGCAGGCGCCCACCCGGCTCCGCGCGGCCGAGCAACACATCGGCCAGCGCGTGCCCGCCCTCCATGCCCGGATACCACAGCAGCAGAATCGCCGGGACCTGCCGGCGCCACCGCTCCATCAAGACCGCGCTGCCACCCATGACCACGACCACCGTGCGTGAATTGGCGGCGCCCACCGCCTCGACGAGAACTTCGTCCGCCTCCGAAAGGGTCAGCGCGCGGCGATCGCCCCCCGGCGCGAATGCCCCGGAGGAGCCCATCCTTGCCACCCCGGCCTGCACCTGCGCCCCCACCTCCGGGTCGGTCAAGGGCGGGAAGAGGTGCATCAGGTCGGCCGCGCGCGCGACGTCGATGTACTCGCCCTCGTCGCGCTTCGTGTATCCAACCACGACGATGGCAGCGTCGGCGTCGCTGGCAAGCGCGCGGGCACACGCGAGGTCCACGCCGTCGTCGTACGCGACATCCGTCCCCGGCAGGGCGGCGCGAAGGCCGTCGAGCGGCGTCACCACGCCGGGCGGATGAACGTCGCTCGACCCACCGTCCCCGAGGTTCGGCTCCGCGGCCAGACGTCCGATGACAGCCACCCGACGGAGGCACGCCCCATTCAACGGCAGCACGGCTCCCGCGTTCCGCAGTAACACGATGCTCTTCTGCGCCGCCTCGCGAGACAGCGCACGGTGCGCGGCGCAGGCCACCACGCCACGGTCGCCGGGGCCCTCGAACACGTGCGCGAACCGCAACAGCGTGGCGACGATCCGTTCCACGGCCGCGTCGACCAGCGCAACGTCGAGCCTGCCCTCCGCCAGTGCCGCCGGGAGGTGCTGTTCGCGCTGCTGTACGTACGGCATCTCGATGTCCAACCCGGCCTCCACCGACCGCACTGCATCGCGCAGGCCGAACTGGAAGTCGGACACCACAAAACCCGCGAAGCCCCACTCCTCGCGCAAGATCTCCGTGAGCAACCCCCGGTTCTGCCCGCACCACTCTCCGTTGACGGAGTTGTAGGCGCTCATCACACTCGCCACCCCCGCTTCGACGAGGCGCCGGAAGTGCGGCAGGTACACCTCGTGCAGCGCTCGCTCGCCGATACTGACGTCGACCGTGAAGCGCGCGTTCTCCATCGAGTTGCAGGCGTAATGCTTGACGCAGGCCATGGCGTGGCGCTGCACGCCGCGGGCCAGAGCCGCACCCATTTCGCCGACGTGCAGCGGGTCTTCTCCGTAGGTCTCCTGCGCACGGCCCCACGCCGGGTGGCGCAACAGGTTGACACAAACGCCGCCGTAGAACGTGGCGCCCTGCGCCCGCAACTCCTTGCCGATCGCCTCGCCGATACGCTCCTCGAGCCCGGGATCGAAGGTCGCACCCCGCGCCATACTCACCGGAAACGCGGTGCAATTGCCCACCACCACGCCGCGCGGACCGTCGCTGAACCGGATGCCCGGCACTCCCAGACGCGGCACCGTCGCGGCCGGGTACGGATGCCGATAGTATCCCCCCGCCAGCGCATCGAGAATACCGGCCCAGAAGGGTGTGTCGCCGTCGAGGCAGGAACGCCTCTCGTCGAGGGTCATCGCGGCAACCAGCGCCCCAGCCTCCGTTCGGGCGTCGGCCCCGTCGCGAACGCGGCGCGCCGCCGCGGCAAATGGCGTTGTCATGCGTTGAATCCTCCCGGCATCCTGCCCCCGGGCAGACCCGCCAGCCCGCGCAATCGCGCCCGGGGGGCTCCCTTGAAGGGTGTAGACGGCTTGCATAGACTCGGGCCTTATACTGATCGGAGGGCGAATGATCATCCCTGATTCTGCCAAACGTTGGGTCGCACAAATCGCCGATCAAACCACTCCCGACCAGGTCGTGTGGTGCGACGGCTCGGCCGAGGAACACGCTCGGTTGACCGCCGAGGCCGTCAAGACCGGGGTGCTCATACCGCTTAACCAGGAAAAGCTCCCCGGGTGCTACCTGCACCGCAGCCATCCCAACGACGTCGCCCGCTCCGAACACCTGACCTTTATCTGCACGCGAAGCAAGGAAGCCGCCGGACCGACCAACAACTGGATGGACCCGGCCGACGCTCGCAAGACCGTCGGGGGGTTGTTCAAGAAGTGCATGAAGGGTCGCACCCTCTACGTCGTGCCCTTTCTCATGGGCCCGCCGTCATCGCCGTTTTCCAAGGTCGGCATCGAGATCACCGACAGCATCTACGTCGTCCTCAACATGCGCATCATGACCCGCATGGGCGCCGTGGCGCTCGACCATCTGCAGGGCCGGGACAACTTCACGCGCTGTCTGCACTCGCTCGGCGAGCTCGATCCGGAGAAGCGCTTCATTCTGCACTTCCCGGAGGACAACGAGATCTGGTCGATCGGTTCCGGCTACGGCGGCAACGCGCTGCTCGGCAAGAAGTGCCTGGCCCTGCGGATCGCAAGCTGGCTCGGCAAGCAAGAAGGCTGGCTCGCCGAGCACATGCTGATCCTCGGCGTGCAGACCCCCGACGGCAACACCCGTTACATCACCGGCGCCTTCCCGAGTGCCTGCGGCAAGACGAACCTCGCCATGCTGGTGCCGCCGCCGGAGATGGCCGCCGCAGGTTACAAGGTCTGGACCCTCGGGGACGACATCGCATGGTTGCGCCCCGGGGAAGACGGCCGTCTCTGGGCGATCAACCCGGAAGCGGGCTTCTTCGGCGTCGTCCCCGGCACCAGTGCGAAAACCAACCCCAACGCGATGCGCACCATCGCGAGGAACACGATTTACACCAACGTGGCGCTTCGCAAGGACGGCACGGTGTGGTGGGAAGGGCACGACGAACCGGCCCCGGACGAGGCGATGGACTGGCAGGGGATGCCCTGGACACCCTTCTCTTCGGAACCGGCAGCGCATCCGAATTCCCGCTTCACGGCTCCGGCCGTGCAGTGTCCGTCGATCTCTCCCCTCTGGGAAGACCCCCGGGGCGTGCCGATCGACGCCATGCTCTTCGGGGCCCGCCGGCAGCGGGTGGTGCCGCTGGTGTTCCAGGGCACGACGTGGCAGCACGGGGTCTTTCTCGCCGCCACGCTGGCTTCCGAGACCACGGCGGCCGCCGCCGGGAAAGTGGGCGTGCTGCGCCGCGACCCGATGGCCATGCTGCCGTTCTGCGGATACAACATGGCCGACTACTGGGGACACTGGCTCGAGGTCGGCGCGCACCTCGCCCACGCGCCCAAGATCTTTCGCGTCAACTGGTTCCGGACGGGTGCAAACGGCAAGTTCCTCTGGCCCGGCTTCGGCGATAACCTGCGGGTCCTGCAGTGGATCATCGACCGTTGCGCGGGCAAGGGAGAGGCCGAACGCACGTTTCTCGGCTACATCCCGACCCGACGCGTCATTGACCGGACCGGGATCGATGTTCCCGACGCGGTCATGGATCAGTTACTGCACGTCGACCGCGTCGACTGGCTGGACGCCATCGAGAGCCAGCAGTTGTTCTTCGAGAAGTTCGGCGCCCACCTGCCAGGAGCCATCGTCGAAGAGCATCAGGCGCTGGCGCACCGCGTATCGGAGGCGCTCCTGAAGGCCGACTGATTGGCGGCGGCGGCAGGCTGGGCCGCCGGGCTCGGCGGGAGCCGAGCCCTCCCCATGCGATTTCTTCGCACCGTGCACGCAAACGCGGGAATTGTAAAACAGGAAGAAGGGCGGCGTGGTCGCCGTCCGTCTTCAGCAAGGCAAGCCGGTCAGAGGCCGGCGTAGGGGTCGACCTTCTGCCACGCGTCGACAAGCTTGACGTCGACTCCCCCGGCGGCGGCGCGTTGCGCGATGAAGTCCATCGAGATGTCGAAGTCGTCCAGTAAACGCGGCAGGGGCAGCAGCGGCTCCGTCAGCGGCCGACTGAAATCGTCCCAGTGGATCGGGATCACCCGTCGCGCACCGACGCTGGCGACGACCTCGCGCCAGTACTCGTCGCGGTACGCATCGTCGCGCGAGCCGAGGCCGCCGATGCCGAGAAAGACGATCTCCGCGCGCCGGCCACGGAGAGCACCGGGCAGGTAGCCGGCGCTTCCCTGCACGAGGAAGCTCCGCTCGCCGTTATCGAGCAGCACCGAGAAGCTGCCCCCTTCGAGATAGTCGGCGGCGCGGGCGGGTGGGCGAAGCGGCGCCCCGATCTCGCCCATCGCCATGCCGTGCGGGAAGTGACGCGACGGGATCACCGTAACGCGCCAGCGGCCGAAAGTGAGCGTCTCGCCGCCGCGGACCACGCGGGTACGCTCCTCGGCAAGGCCGCCGCCGCGGCCAACGTTCGCCGTCGATTCCGAGCCGACGAGAAGAGCGCCGCTGCGGCGCGCGACCTCGGGCGCATCCATGGCGTGGTCGTAGTGCGAGTGCACGACAAACACGGCCGCGACACGCTCGACCCCGGCTCGCCGCAGCGACTCTTCGATCCTCGGCATGTCCGGCTCGATTCGCATCAGAGCCGTGCGCAGCAAACCCGGCCGGCTGAAAAAGCCGTCGATCAGGATCGCCGTGTCGCCGTCGTCGAACAGGAGCGTCGAAACACCGAGAAAGGTAACCCGCACCGGCGCCGTTTCCGCCGCCGCGGGGAGCATGAGTCCGCGGCGGCGCTCGATCGACGGCCGGTCGTTCCACGCGTACACCAGCCATCCCCCGGCGACGGCGAACAGAACGAGTACGGCAACCGCCAAGCGACGCATCGCCGATCTGCTTGGCCGATCTCGCCCACCACGTCAACACCCCCGACGCGCTGCGGAAGGACCCACCGCGCAGGCTGTCCCGCCGCTGTGCACCCGGTCACCTCGCGCGAGAGTGCCGCCCGCTTACACGCGGGCGATCTGTGCCACGCTGTCGAAATGCCGATCCCGCGCAAAGAGCACGAGATTGTGCTGGAGGACCAGGGCAGCAATCCACAGGTCATTCGTTGGAATCGGCGTCCCCTGGCGCCGGAGTTGCCGATAGACGGCGGCATAGCGGTTGCTGTCGATGGCCAGCTTCATTTCCACAGCTCGACGTCGACGCGATCCTGAGCCTCCAGCTCCGCCTCGCATTCAGGATCGTCGGCCCAGGTGCCCGCCAGGTCACTCAAATCTCGGCGCCGAATGCGTTCACCGGCCAGTCCCGTCGCTTGCAGGAGCGCCTCGATCACCACCTCGTTGAGGCTCTTGTCCTCTTGTTTCGCCCGCCGCCGGAGAGCCGCGTCGACACGCGCAGGCACGTTTCGATTCGTCTTATCGATCTTTTCAACCGCGCCGCTGCACCGCGCGGATCTGCCGCGCCATCATCCATTCCACAATGCGCGGCACCCACCGCTTGATCCGCACGACGAGGCGCGCGTCACGCCCCGGGACGATCACCGCGGCCCGCCGCGCCATGCCGGCCAGCAACTCGACGGCGGCTTCGTCGGCGGTCATTATCCGCGCCCCGGCCGACACCGCCCTGGTTTCCGCCGGTTTGCTCTGGTTCTCGATGGCGTACCCCGGCGTGTCCATGTCGGGCGGACACAGCACCGACACGGTAATTCCGTGCGGTGCCAGCTCGCAGCGCAGCGCTTCCGACAAACCCACCACGGCGAACTTGGCCGCGCAGTAATCGCTGAATCCGATCACGCCGATGAGTCCGGCCACCGAAGCGGTGTTCACGATGTAACCGCCGCCGCGAGCCTTCATGTGAGGCACCAGCACCTGCATCGTGTTCCAGCAACTGTGCAGGTTCACCCTTAAGGTCTCCGTGAGCCGTTCCTGCGTAATGTCCTCGAAATACCCCGGCCTCGCCTGCCCGGCGCAGTTGAGCAGCGCCGCCGGCGTTCCGTGCGCAGCGATCGCCGCGGTCACCACCTCCCGCACCGCTTCGGGGTCGCCAACGTCGAGTTCGTAGTGGGCCACCGTCTGACGCACATCGCGCCGGGCGGCGGCAATCTCCCGACCCGCGGCCTCCAGCGGCCCGCGGCGTCGCGCGAACACAACTACATGCGCGCCCAGCGCGGCGAGACGCCGTGCCGCCGCCAGCCCGAGTCCCATCGACCCCCCGGGAATGAATACAGTCTGTCCTGCGAATTCGTGCGGCTTCATTTAGCGCTCCGTCGGAGTTGCAGCCTGGAGTCTGGCCAAGAGCGGCCGTTCGTCGTACGCGACCCGCCACCGCCCACCGACCACCACCCCTGCGCCCCGCTGCCCCGGGTTCGGCAATCTGGTACGCTCTCCGGCCATGGCGGGACAGATACATACCAGGACCGAGGGTCATATCGGCTGGATCGTCTTCGACAACCAGGCTCGGCGCAATGCCATTTCGAGCGAAATGTGGCGGGCCATCCCGCCCGCCGTCGAGCAACTCGACGCCGACCCCGCCGTACGCGTCGTCGTCATGCGCGGAGCGGGCGAGGTCGCCTTTGTATCCGGCGCCGACATCTCCGAGTTCGAGCGCGCCCGTGCCGGCACTGCCGCCGAGGACTACGACCGGCAGAACGCGCGCGCGGTGACCGCCCTGCTTTCGTGCTCCAAGCCGCTGCTGGCGATGATTCACGGGTTCTGCGTCGGTGGCGGCTGCGCCCTCGCGCTCACCGCGGACCTGCGCTACAGCGCCGACGACGGCGTCTTCGCAATTCCCGCGGCGCGGCTGGGCCTGGGCTACAGTGCGGCCGGCATCGAGCTGCTCGTGCACGTCCTCGGCCCGTCGGCCGCCAAGGAACTCTTCTTCACGGCCCGCAGGTTCCCCGCCACCGACGCTCTGCGCCTCGGCATAATCAATCACATCGTACCCAAGGCCGATCTCGAAGCCGCCGTCCGCGAAGTTGCCGCGGAGATCGCCGGCAACGCGCCGCTGACCATTCGCGCCGCCAAGCGGGCCATGCAGGAACTTCTGCGCGAGCCCGCGCAACGCGACCCGGCTGGAGTCGCTCGCGCCGTGCACGCCTGCTACGAGAGCGCCGACTACATGGAAGGTGTGCGCGCCTTCCTCGAGAAGCGCCGCCCCCGCTTCCACGGCCGCTGACGGCGCCCCGGGCGCCTTCAGCGCTTCAGCGCAGTCCGGAAGCGGTCGATGATCCCGGCGGCCGTGTCGCGCGCGTCGCCGAGGAGACTGTCAGCCGTCTGCTTGACGTCCTTCCATGACTCGCCGGCCGCCGCGGATACCTGTTTCAGCGTGCGCGCGGCCTCCCGTTGCTTCGCCTTCAGGACACCGAGCTGCGCGTCCGCTTCTTTGCGCAGGGCGCGTATGCGCGCACGAGCGTCCACCTCGATCTCGCGCTCGGCCTGGCGGAAGCCACGCTGGATCTCGGCCATGGACTTCTCGAGGTGCGCAACGCCCTTCTGGATTTCTCCGTAGGCGGCCCGTGCCTCGCCGGACATCTTCGCCTGCGCCCGCTGCGCGGCGGTCTTCGGCTTCGCACCCTTCCTCGTCTTCTTGCTCGGCATGCTCGTCTCCTCTCCGGCGGGGCCTGGTCCCCCGTGTTCGTCAACGCCCTATGTCGCCGATCCTCTACCACATGCATCGAGCGCCATTCCACCTCCGCACGATCCGCAGCCAGTGCGTCCGTCGTGTTGTCTCGAATCTACGGCGCCTCGCCGAACCACCTCCGCCTCTCCCGTTCAAGCGCCAGTACACTTCTCGTTCCGTCCGCGCCGTGCTAGAAAGTAACCTCCTACGTGCGGCGGTGTCCACGCACGCGCCACTTCATCTGGAAACAGGGCACCGCAACCTATCGCCACCACACTTGATCGGGCCACCCCCCCGATGGACCGGCGGCGAGGGCGGAAGTCCGGATACGGGTGACAGATCCGAAAGGTCCGCGGGCAGGCAGCCTGCGAGGAAGCCGACGGCGCACAGCGCACTGGAGGAGGTCCGAGCGGTGCTTGTATTTCTGATTCACATTCGAGATCCCCAGTTCTACGCGCTCCCCGCGGCAACCCGCGCCACGAACGGCAGGACCCGCATCATGGGCTTTCCGCCCATTGGCATTATGTCCCTCTCCGCGGTTCTAAAACGGGCGGGCCACGAGTGCGTCATGTTCGACCAGGCCAACCCGGAAACGCCGAACGACACAATCGTCGCGGAGATCCGCCGGAGAAGGCCCGGTCTGGTCGGCTTGAGCTTCCTGAGTACGACCAGCTACCCGTATGCCAAGGTCCTCGCGCGTCAGATCCGCGCCGACAATGCCCAGGTGCCACTGGCCTTTGGCGGGGTGTTCGCCACTCTAAATGCGGTGCTGGTGAAGCAGCAGTGTCCGGAGGTCGACTTCGTCTGTCGCGGCGAGGGCGAGCAACTTCTTCTCGACCTCGTGGAGCGGCTGGACGACCCCGGCAGCGTCGCGGGAGTAACCTGGGCCGACGGCGACCGGGTCGTACACAATCCCGATCGCACGTTGGACCGGCGGCTCGACCAGTGGCCTTTTCCCGACCGCGAGAGTTTGCCGCTCGAGTTCGTCGAGTCGATGCCGCTCGACGTTCCGACCGTCCTTTCCATGGATCGATTCACCACCGTGCAGACGTCACGCGGCTGTCCGTGGTCGTGCGTGTTCTGCGACATCCCGATCTTCAACGAAGGCAAGTGGCGCTCGCGGAGTCCGCAGCACGTGGTCGGCGAACTCGCCCACCTGCAGCGGGAGGGCTACGGAGCGGTTTACTTCGTCGATGACCATTTCCTGCTGCAACCCAAACGGATAGACGCGATCTGCAAGGGCATCGCCGACGCCGGGGTTACGATCAAGTGGGGCTGCGAGGGCCGGGTCGGCTCGACGGCGGAGCACCTGTTCCCGGCGATGGTCAGGGCGCACTGCCGCACCGTGATGTTCGGCGTCGAAAGCGGGAGTCAGGCGGTTCTCGACCGGCTGAAGAAGCGGCAGACCCTGGCCGACGTCGAAACCGCGGTTACTGCAGCCAAGCGGGCCGGCGTCGAAATCGTGCACGGGTTCTTTGTCGTCGGCAGCCCCGGTGAGACGGTCGAGGACATGCACGCCACCTTCGACTTCGCCGCACGCCTGCCGCTTGACACTTTCGCGTTCAATCGTCTGTGCGTGTACCGCGGCACGCCCCTGTGGCAGGAGTACGTTGCGCGCGGCATCGTGAGCGACGCTGCCGACTGGTACAAGTACTTCAAGTGCTCCGAGATAGATTCCACCTGTCTGTCCGGCGAGCAGATCAACGCGGTGCGCGCCAGCGGCCTGCGACGCGTGTTCCGCTACAAGCTCCTGCACTACCCGATACAGACACTGCGCCTGCTGCGCCGCTTCCTGCGACACATGCCGCTCCGGGACGTACTCTACCTGCTTCGCAAACCGTTCCTCGGAAACAGCAGCGGCGCCACCCCCAACGAAGTGCTGTCACGCACCGTCGATCACGCCACCCTCAAGGACAGGGCAGCACAACTGACCCGCCAGCCCGAACCGCAACTCGACGTTCCCATCGAGCAGTCGCCAGCTTCCTTACCGGGCCACTGAAAGACAGCCCTCGCGCGCCTACCTCTGCCACGGATAGTCGGCGTACGGATACGCCGTGCACGCCGGCTCGGCCGCGTACTCCGACTGCGAGTACCCGCGCGAGAACTTCGCCAGGCTCCGCAGGACCATGCAACGGTCGCGCGGTGCCGACAGGGCCGGGTCGGCAGCCACCTGCGCCAGCACTAGATCGCGCGTCACCGGGGAATCCGACATCCTCAGGCCGCCGCCGGCGGGTGTGTCGAGCACCATGAACTTCGGCGCCCCCACCGTAAGATCCCACGATGTCCATAACGGCAACGACCCGTCGCGGCCCTGACCGGGGTCACCGGTGCGCGCGAACTGCGTCCAGTACGACATCATCTGCGACGACAGCAGCAGGCGCCCCGCTTCGTTGTTGTCGGTGAAGAGCATGCTGGCCGCCGGTCCGAGATCCCAGTGCCCGAACACGAACGGGATCTCGAGTCCGTGCGCCGCCCCCAGCATCTCCGACAGATCGGCGCCGAGGTACGTCGGCTCTTCGTCCCAATCGAACCGATACACGAACGCACTCGGCCTCTGCGCGGCCGCCATAGTCGCCGCGGGCTCGTCCGCTCCGGTCGCCTTCCACATTAGACTCAAGTACTTCGCCGTCAGGTCGTACATGCGCGGGTCCCGCAGCCGCGGCAGTATCCAGAGCACCCGCTTCACCCAGAATGGGTCGGCAAACATGAACAGCTTGTTTTCGTCGCGGTTGGTCCCGAGCATCACCGGCACCTCATTGTACCCGCCTCTCTGCGCGAAACGATCGAGCGCCGGCTCGGCTGGCAGCACCACACCGTCGGGAAACACCTTCGGCATGTCGATCATGCCGATGCCGGGCATGGGCTTGTAGGCCTCGAGAATGGCCGTCGTGCTCCTGCCCCTCAGGTACGCCGCTATTTCCGCGTCGGTCATGGCCTGCAAGCGCGCCCGCGCGGCGGCGCGACCGCCGGCAAGCCCGTCCTCCTGAAGCATGCGCAGCGCGGCCTCACCGCTGCTGTTGCCGGCGCCCGGCTCGGCCTCGTCGGTGAAGTTCTCGGCCTCGGCGATTGGGCTCATCCACGTTCCGCCGCTCTCGACGATGGCCCGATGGAACAATCCCGTCGCCTGCGAGCTCAGCAGCAGCGTGAAGGTATTCAATCCGCCGGCCGACTCGCCGAAGATCGTCACGTTATCCGGATCGCCGCCGAACGCCGCGGCGTTGTCGCGTACCCACTGCAGGGCGCGCACGAGGTCGAGCGTGCCGAAGTTGCCGGACTGCCCCGCCGGCGACGGGTCACCGGCGCGCAGAGCCGCCAGTCTGAACCAGCCGAATGGTCCGAGGCGGTAGTTGGGGGCGACGACAACCACGTCATGCGTTGCCGCCAGCCGGCCGCCGTCATAGTTGGCGGCCTGCCCGATCGAATTGCCGCCGCCGTGGATCCACAACATGACCGGCCGCCGCCCACCGGTCGCACCGCGCGGGGCCCAGACGTTCAGGTAGAGGCAGTCCTCGTTGCCGACCGGCTCGTCGCTGCGGCCGGTCGCCACGCCGCCGAATACGCTCGAGTATTGCGGGCACGGATCGCCGCTGGCCAAAGCCTCACGCGTCCCCGGCCACGGTGACGGCGGTTCTGGTGCACGCCAACGAAGGTCGCCTACGGGGGGACGCGCAAACGGAATTCCCAGCCACGCGTCGCTGCCGTACTGGCCTTTGAAGCCGAGCACCGCGCCCGACGCTGTCGTCCGCCGCGTGCTTGCATCAGGCTCGTGCCGTTCGCGGCGTTCACGTTCGCAACCCGCGGCACTCCCGAGCGCCACCACAATACATAGGGCCGCCATCCCGCGCGACATATTGGTCATAGTCTCCCTCACGTCCCGACTGGCATACGCCCTGGACGGCCGCCCGGGCAACCCCCGACCAGGGGCAATGGGGGGCTGCCGTCGGGGTCGGCATCGGTATCGATTCGATTCCCTCGATCCCGATAGCGATTCCGATCCCGTCCCCGCAGAGAGGCCCACATTTCCATCGTCCCGGGACGACCGCCAGGTCATGGGCACTCCCGCCGGGAGAGGAACCTGACTCCGTCGCGGGGTGCCGTTGCCGTACGGTGGCGGCGGGTTGCGCGCCGAACCCACGCAGAGCGCACGTTCCACCTGAATGCGCGTACCGCAGGAACACGCGCGGAGCGCACGTGCCATCTCGCGCCGCTGGAACGCGCTCGGAGATCGCGTTCCACCTCAAGCCCAAACGCGCTCGGAGATCGCGTTCCACCCTGGACCGCAGGCTACCGTGCCGGCGCTTCGATCTCGCTTACACGGATCGTGTCCAGCGTCGGGTAGAACACCCCCAGCACCCGCACCCGTTTGCCGCTGTAGGTGCCGGCATCGAGCACCGCACGCACGGGGGTGTCGCCGGCCACGAGCCGGTGGACCTTCACGTCCCCGTCGATCAGCAGTCCGAAGCGGCGCGCGCTGCCGTCGCATGCCGGCGCTCGACCTGCCGTCGTCACGGCACACGGCAGGGCAACCAGCGTGCCGACGTACTCGCCGGTAGGCTGCGACTCGCCGGTGAGGTACTCGCTGTCGGTCAGGGCGTCGACGGTGCCGGGATTCGGCGCGGCCGCGATATTGGCCCCACAGCCGCTCAGGCACGCGAGCAGGAACCAGATCGAGAGTCCGGCCGTCCGTCTGCTGCGGCATCGTCGCATCGCTATTCCTCCCCTGCCCCATCGCCACTCTTCGGAGATTCCCGCAACTTTGTCAAAAGTGGCGCGCCTGCTTTCTCTCCCTCCCGGCTGTGCTAGGACGATAGGCTCCGAGAAGGAAACGATAGTGGCGGCAAGTCGCGTGCAGATCTTCGCCATCTGGGTCCTGACGACCTTACTGGTGGCGCTGTTCGTTCTCGCCGGCGGCGGTAAGCTCGCGGCCACGGAGCAGGCGGCCGCGGAGTTTGCACGCTTCGGCTACCCGCAGTGGTTCATGCTTCTGATTGGCGCCCTCGAACTGCTTGCCGGTCTGTCCCTGCTCTTCCCGCGCTCGGCCCTGCCCGGCGCCCTTACGCTCGTCCCGGTGATGGCCGGCGCGGTGTGGACGCACTGGCGCCTGGGCGAACCGGTCCTCGCGCCGGCGACCGCAGGCGGCATGCTGGCGCTGCTCGCCTGGTTGCGCTGGACCACGGGCGCCGCGCCCCGTGCGCCGGTTGCGGGCGACGCCCGGCGTCGATAAAGCACGGGCTCGTGCATTGGAGGATGTAATGCGTGACGATCGGATCTGGCGTCTCGACGCTGTGGCGCAGGCGGAATTGGTCCGCCGCGGCGAGGTAACGCCCCTGGAGCTTGTCGATGGCGCGATCGAGCGCATCGAGCGCACCCACGACGCTCTCAACGCGGTTATTCTGCCCGCTTTCGATCGCGCCCGTGACGCCGCGCGGCGCTTGCGTCCTCATACCCGCGATGCCGCCGGCACTATCCCGGCGTTCCTCGGCGTGCCCCTGCTCATGAAGGACCTCGGCGGACAGGAGGGCGGCGCGCCGTTTCACATGGGTATCGGCGGACTGAAGCGCATCGACTGGCGCGCACCGACCGACAGCTACACGGCGGCACGTCTGCGCGCCGCGGGCTTCGTGAGTCTCGGACGCACCAACACGCCGGAGCTGGGACTCCTTCCAACCAGCGAACCGGTCGCTTACGGGCCGACCCGCAACCCGTGGGACCCCACCCGCAGCCCCGGCGGATCGAGTGGCGGCTCGGCGGCGGCCGTCGCCAGCGGGCTCGTTCCGGTCGCACACGCCAGCGACGGTGGCGGCTCGATCCGCATTCCCGCCGCCCACTGCGGGCTCGTGGGCTTGAAGCCGACGCGTGGACGGGTCTCGTTCGGCCCTCTGGCGGGAGAGCGCTGGGCGGGGTTCTCCTGCGAGCTGGTCGTGTCGCGCAGCGTGCGCGACACGGCGGCGGTGCTCGATGTGCTGGCACTGCCGATGCCCGGAGACCCGTACTTCCCGCCGCCCCCGGCAAGGAGGTTCGCCGAGCTTGCGACCCAGACACCGCCGGCGCTGCGCATCGGCGTCCTGACGCACGCGCCACGGTCGGGTATCGGGGTCGATCCTGCCTGCAGGGCGGCGGCGCTGCGGGCCGCGCGCCTACTCGAGGAGCTTGGCCATCGCGTCGAGGAAGCGTCGCCAGGCGCTCTGGCCGACGAGGACGCGACCCGCACGTTCGTCACCGTGGTGGCTTGCAACATCGCCCGGACGCTTGACGCAATCGAGCGGCTGACCGGAAAGGCGCTGGCGGCGATGGACGTCGAGCCCCTCACCTGGGCCGTCGCCGAGCTCGGCCGGGCGACGGCGGCCCCGCGTTACATCGCGGCCGTCGACGCGGCACACGAGTTCGGGCGGAAACTGGCGGCGTGGTGGGAGGAGGGTTTCGATCTGCTGCTCACGCCAACCACGGGCGAACCCCCACCACCGCTGGGCCAATTCCCCAGCACATCGGAAGAGCCGTTTCTCGGTTTTACGCGGGCGGCACCGTTCGGCGCCTTCACGACAGCCTTCAACATGAGCGGTCAACCGGCTATCTCCGTGCCCCTCCACTGGACCGCGGAGGGCCTGCCGGTGGGTGCGCAGCTCGCAGCAGGGTACGGGCGAGAGGATTTGTTGTTGCAGGTCGCGGCGCAGATCGAGCGAGCCGCGCCGTGGGCGGATCGCTGGCCGCCGATAGCGGGGAAGACGGTCACGGGGAATTAGAGGCGCGGTTGTCAGGCGTAAGCGGTTCCGGGTTACGTTGCAGGCTGAGTCGAGAGGATGGCGGGTGCGATGCGTCGAAGCTTTTCGTCGGGGCTGGTGCTGGGATCGATTGCGGGCCTCGCCATCGGTCTGGGGATCGGGGTCGGTTTCGTATCGCCGCGGGGCGACCGGGATTCTCGGGCGACGGCGCTGCAGGTAGAGGAACTGACCCTTAAACTTGCCGAAGCGCAGGAAGCACGCCGGCGAGCCGACCAGCAACTGGAGCGTTTCGCCCAGCTTGCCGAGCAGATGACCGCCAGCTTCGACAAGCTGGACGAGCGTTTCAAGGCGCTGGCCGCGCTGGCAGAAGCACTCGAGGCGCAGGCGACCGCGGTGCCGAGCAGCCCCTCGGCCCCCGCAACGCCCACGTCCCTCAGCGATTCTCCGTCTTGAATTCCTGCAGCAGCCGGCGGGCTTCGGTCAGCTTGCGGCGCATGCCCTTCTTCTCCGCGAACTGCACCGCCGTTTCGAGCAAAGGCAGACCGCGCGCCGGCTCGCCCAGGTCCCGGTAAGCCTGCGCCAGTTCCATGCGCGCACCGACCGCTTCGGGGTCCAGCTCGATGGCCCGCGAGAGGTCGGCCCGCGCCTTGTCCAGACTTCCTCCGAGGAGCCTCGGCAACTGCCGATACAGGCCGCCGCGGGCCGCCAGCGCATCGGCATGGTTGGGATCGAGTTCGAGAACGCGGCCCAGCTCGCTGTTGACCGCGAACAGGTTTATCGGGTTCGGCGCCGCGCCTTCGAGCAACATGATCCGCCCGTTGCTGGCGAACAAAGCGAAGTGAGCGTCCGGATTCAGGTCGTTAGCCGCAACCGCCTGCCGCGCCAGCTCCAGACCCTTGCGGTACGTGGCGAGACGCACGGCATCGTCGAACTCATCCTCGGCCTGCATCATCAAGGCGAGGGATTCGTCTGCCAGACGCCGAGAAGCATCCGCGTTCGTTCCGGCGTAGGCCGGCTGTTGGGCGAGCGCCCTGCCTCCCCATGCAAGCCCAACCGTCGCCAGGACAAGAAGCAAGTACCTCCTCATCACCGCCACCCCTGCCGCATCCGCCGCCGCGGCGACGTTTTGACGTTGAGCATCAAGAACGAGTGTACCTGCGTCGACCGCCGGCAGCAAGCCGCTTTCCCGCGGTGCCGATTGCTGCCCGTCCCGCACGCCGATCTCGGGGCTGGGGCTACACCCATCGCCTCCCGTCTTCGCCCACCCATCAGGTGTTAAGTCCCAATGGTCCTGCACGGACCCTGCACGGACCCTTGACCAGATCTTCACCTCCGGCGTAGAAGCGGCGGCACGGATCGTTCCTAACGCGGTCGGGGCTGCCATCCAACTGACGCATTGGCAGCGGAGCTACGATGAAGAACGTGACACTTCGCGTGTTCAGTCTTCTTTGCGCCACGGCTGCCGCCGTGGTCGCGTGGGTGCTGGTTGCGGCGGTGCGGCCGGACTTCGTTGTGCTGGCCGGCGCCGCGCTGGCTGCCTTCCTGTCGAGCGGCTTCCTGCTGCTGCGGGTTGTTGACCCGGGCACCGACCAGACCATCCGGAGGCGCCGGTTGGTCTGGCTTCTGGCCGGCGCCGCGGTCTACATGTCGGTCGCCCAGTTCACGGTCGGCCGCCAGCCGCCACGAACGCTCGACGATCCGGTGGCGTCCCCCAACGTGAAGTACTGGACACTGCCGGACGGGGGACGCCTCGCGTACCTCCACACCCCGGCAAAAGGGAAGCGGCGCGATACTCCGGTGGTGATGCTGCACGGCGGCCCCGGCATCCCGGCGCTCCCCGTCATCGAAGCGAAGGGAGTCCGACCGCTCGACTTTCTCGCCGCCGATGGCTTCGCCGTCTATTACTACGACCAGCGCGGCGCCGGGTTTTCGAGCCGCGTCGACCTGCGCCGCGAAGATGCGTATTCGGTTGCCGGCCATGTGGCGGACCTCGAGGCGGTGCGAGCGGCGCTCGGGGCCGAACGCATGGTGCTGGTGGGGCACGGATGGGGTGCCACGCTGGCAGCGAACTACGCACTCGCGCATCCCGAACACGTAGCCCGGCTGGTCGTCATCGCGCCGGCACCGCTCTGGTATCCCGCGTTCGAGGAGATGGTGACCCCCGACGCACGGGCCACACTGACCGAGGTTCAGGCGTCGACCCTGGCTCTCCTCGAACAGCCCCCGTTCCGTCTCGTCATCGGCAGATTGACGGCCACCACCAGCCGCAAGGCGGCGCACACGATGGTCGAAGACTACGAAGTCGATCAATGGTGGACCCGCAGCCTGGAAGCTGAGGGGCGGCTCGCGCAACCCAATCTGGTATGCAACAGCGACCCGGCGCGCCTGCTGCCTCCGGTTCTCGGCGTCGGTTATTTCGCCCACAGCTATACGCTCGCCGACGCGTTGCAGCTCCCCGACCCGCGACCCGCCCTGGAGAAACTCCAGGTGCCGGTGCTCATTGTACGCGGGATCTGCGACTACATCCGCTGGGAGGTGGCGCACGAGTACCTCACCACCCTCCCGGGCGCCAAGTACGTGGCCGTACCCGCCGGCGGCTATCTCCTCTGGGTGGAACAACAGTCGCTCCTCGAAACGGTGGTGGGGGCGTTCCTGCGCGGCGAAGAGGTTCCGCTGGCGTTCCACCATCCGAGGGACTGAACGCCAGTACGCTCGCCACAGTTCTCGGCGCCGGTGTATTCCCGGCGCACTCCGTTCGAGCACAAGTCTCCGCGTCCAGATAGCTGCGGCGCCGCGTTGCCGGCTTGGTTGCCGGTCCGGTGTCGCAGCGGTACGGAACGTGCGTGAGCAAAGGGCGGATGCACCTCTACGTCGAACCGACGTCGAAGCGCTGTACCTGGTCGTGAAACCCATCTCGACGGAAGACCGCACGTAAAAGGCTGCGCTCCGCGAGCCGCAAGCGTCGACAGCATGACAGACGATCGCCAGAGCCTCGGTGCGGCGGGAGAGCGGGTCGCCGAGAGCTTCCTGCGCCGTCTACGATATACGATCGTGGCACGCAACTACCGCACCCCGAGTGGCGAGATCGATCTCATAGCCCTCGACGGCCCCACGGTTGTGTTCGTCGAGGTCAAGACCCGCACCGGCACGGATCACGGCTCGCCTTTCGACGCCGTCAGCCGTCACAAGCAGCGGCAGATGACCCGCGCCGCACAGCGCTTCCTTGCCTCCCGGCGTCTGCTCGAGCGACCGGCCCGCTTCGACGTGGTCGGTATCTGGTGGAACGACGGCGAGCCACGCTGCGAGCTGATCCGCAACGCCTTCGACGCCTGCTGAGGCCTCCCCGCGGTGACTGGAATCGGGCCGCCGCCCCGTGCTAACCAGCGGTTGATGTTAGAGATGCGCCTGATCCGCGAACGGACCGACTACGTCAAGACGGAACTCGCCAAGACGGGCTTCGAGGCCGCTGCCATCGACGCCATCGTCGCCGCCGATGCCCGCCGCCGCAGTCTGATTCAGCAAGTGGAGGCCTTGCGTGCCCATCGTGCCGAGGTTTCGCGCACGATCGGCCGCAGCGACCCCGCCGCGCGCACGCAACTCGTTGCCGACATGCGCGCCGTCGGCGACCGCGTCAGCGCCCTCGAACAGGAACTGGCGGAAGCCGAGGCGGACGTCCAGCGGCGCATGCTGGAGGTCCCGAATATCCCCGACCCCTCGGTGCCGGTCGGGGCCGACGATCGGGCCAACACGGTTCTGCGCACCACGGGAACTCCGCGGGAGTTCGACTTCGCGCCGCGGCCGCACTGGGAACTCGGTCCGGCACTCGGCATTCTGGATTTCGACCGTGGCGTGAAGATCTCCGGCTCGCGGTTTTACGTCCTTACCGGCGCCGGGGCGCGCCTGCAGCGAGCGCTTATCGCGTGGATGCTCGACCTGCACACGCGGGTCCATGGTTTCACCGAGGTATACCCGCCCTATCTGGTCAAACAGGAGTGTCTCTACGGGGCCGGCCAGTTGCCGAAGTTCGCCGACAACATCTATCGCGACGCCGAGGACGATCTCTGGATGATCGGCACGGCGGAGATACCGGTGACCAACCTGCACCGCGACGAAATCCTCGAAGCGAGCGCATTGCCCCTGTCGTACGTCTCTTACACGGCGTGCTTCCGGCGCGAGAAGATGTCGGCCGGGCGGGACGTGCGCGGCATCAAGCGCGGGCATCAGTTCGATAAGGTCGAGATGTACAAGATCACCGCGCCGGCCAACTCTGCCGCCGCGCTGGATGACATCCTGCACGCCGCCGAAGCGGTCGCCAAAGGCCTCGCTATCCCGCACCGGGTGATTTCAATCTGCACCGGGGACCTCGGCTTCACGGCCGCCAAGAAATACGATGTGGAGATGTGGGCGCCGGGTTGTGGCGAGTGGCTCGAAGTCAGCTCGTGCAGCAACTGTACCGACTTTCAGGCGCGGAGGGCCAACATCCGCTATCGCCCGGCGCCCCGCGCCAAGCCGGAATTCGTCCACACGCTCAATGGATCGGGCCTCGCCTTGCCGCGCGTGCTCATCGCGGTCCTGGAGAACTACCAGCAACCCGACGGCAGCGTCGTTGTACCCGAGGTCCTGCGACCATTCATGGGCGCCGACCGCATCGTGCGCGGGAGCTGAGTTCCTTCCTTACTCGTGTCCGCCGAGCTGGCGGTGGCGGAAGCAGTCGACGATGTGGTCGTTCACCATGCCGACGGCCTGCATGAAGGCGTAGCAGATCGTCGGGCCGACGAAGCGGAACCCGCGGGCCTTGAGGGCCCCGCTCATCGCTTCCGCGGCGGGCGTCCGGGCCGGCACGTCGCGCGGCCTGCGCCAGCGGTTCTGCAATGTCCTGCCCTCCGTGAAGCTCCAGAGCAGCCTTCCGAAGCTGCCTTCTTTCTCCTGCACGGCGACGAAGGCGCGGGCGTTGTCGATGGCCGCCGCGATCTTCAAGCGGTTGCGGACGATCCCGGGATCGGCCAGCAGGCGTTGCACTTCGCGGGCTCCGTACGCCGCCACCCGCTCCGGATCGAAGCCCGCAAAGGCGCGGCGGTAGTTGTCGCGCTTCTTCAGAATCGTCAGCCAGCTCAAGCCGGCCTGGGCGCCGTCGAGGATAAGATGTTCGAACAGCTCCCGATCGTCGCGGACGGGCACACCCCACTCTTCGTCGTGATAACGAACGTAGATCGGGTCGGCGCTCACCCACGCGCAGCGGATGCGTTTTCCGGTCACGAGTTTCACCGTACTGGAAAAGTCTCGGAGCTTTCTCTGGCCCGCAACGGCGTTCTCCGACACGCGATCGTCAAACGATCTGCGTCGCGTGACCCTTCCAGTAGCGCTCCCTCAGGAGCCGCTTGTAGAGCTTGCCGGTCGGGTGGCGAGGCAACTCCGCCTCGAAGTCGATCGAACGCGGGCATTTGTAACGCGCCAGTTGCTCCTGACAGAAGGCGATCAGCTCACGTTCCAATTCTGCACCGGCATCGCGCATGTCGATCGGCTGCACGACCGCCTTCACTTCTTCGCCGAGCTCCTCGTTAGGCACGCCGAAGACGGCCACGTCGGCAACTTTCGGGTGCGTGACCAGCACATTCTCCGCCTCCTGCGGGTAGATGTTGACGCCGCCGGAGATGATCATGTTGGCCTTGCGATCGGTAAGGTACAGGAAGCCGTCGGCGTCGACGTAGCCGATGTCGCCGAGTGTCGACCAACCCTGCGTATTGCGCGAGCCGGCCGTCTTCTCCGGATCGTTGTGGTATTCGAAACGCGGTCCTTTGGCGAAGTACACCGTTCCTATCTCTCCGGCCGGCAATTCCAGACCGTCTTCGCCGACGATGCGCACCTCGCCGAGCAGGGCGCGGCCAACCGAGCCCTTGTGCGCCAGCCAATCGGTCGAGTCGATCGCCGTGAAACCGTTGCCCTCCGTAGCGGCGTAGTACTCGTGCAGTACGGGTCCCCACCACGCGATCATCTGTTCCTTCACCGGAATCGGGCACGGGGCCGCGGCGTGGATCGCCACGCGCAGGCTCGACAGATCGTAGCGCGCCCTCTCCTCCTCGGGCAGCTTCAGCAGTCGCACGAACATCGTGGGTACCCACTGGCTATGGGTCACACGGTGCCGTTCGATCAAGCGTAACGCCTCGGCCGGATCGAACTTCTCCATGACGACCGTGGTACCGCCAAGGCGGTGCACGGTCATGCAGAACCGCAGCGGTGCGGCGTGGTAAAGCGGCGCAGGCGACAGGTATACGGTGTCGGCGTCGGCGGCGTAGAGTGCGGTGACCAGATGGAAAAGGGGGTTCGGCGTTCCCACGGGACGGCCGGAAAGCGACAGCTTGACGCCTTTCGGACGGCCCGTCGTACCCGAGGAATACAGCATATCCTGGCCTTCGGCCTCGTCGCTCACCGGCGTCTCCGGGTGCGCCGTCACCGCTTCCTCGTAGGCGGAGAACCCGGGGATGGTCCCGTCGAGCATGAATCGGGCCGCAATATCGCGTAGCGGTTCGACCAACTGCGCCGCCGCCTCGCGTTTGTGGGCCGAGGTAAGAAAGACCCTGGCCCCGCAATCGCGGACGATGTACTCCATCTCGCCGGGGGTAAGCCTAGAGCTGACGGCCGTATAGTAGAGTCCGGACCGTTGGGCCGCCCAGGCGATCTCGAAGAACCGGGGGTGGTTCTCGAGGCACAGCGCGACGTGGTCGCCACGGCGCAAGCCAAGAGACCGAAACAGATGCGCGCAACGGTTCGAGCGCTCGTCGAGCTGGCGATAGGTTACGACCTCCCCACTGCCGGCCATGACGTAAGCGGGCTTGCCGGGAGTCGTCAGCGCATGCGTTCCGGGATACATGGGTTAGTCCTCCTTGGACGGGGCGGGTCGGGGTCGCTTTCACGCGCGGTGCCAGCCCACCGATTACGGCGCCGTGGTTCTCAGGGCATCGGGCCGATCACCGGGAGCTCGACTCGAAAGACTGTGCCCCGCGGTTGCTGCGGGCCGAAGCTTATGCTGCCACGGTGGGCCAGCACGATCTGTTTGGCGACGGCCAGGCCGATCCCCGATCCGTGCATTTTGGTCGTCTCGAAGAGCCGAAACACCTGCACCGCTTCCGGTATGCCGGGTCCCGTATCGCTGACGAGGATCTGGACGGTATCGGGTTCCAGGTGGACGACGCGGATACCGACGCGACCGGGGCCACGGTCGATGGCTTCGATGGCGTTCTTGACGAGGTTGTCGAAGACGCGCCGGAGCTTGTACTCGTCGGCGGTTATCTGCGGCAGCCGATCGTCGGCATCGAGGGTAAGATTGATGTCCCGGGCGGCCGCCACCGGCCGCCAGAGGTCGCGCACCTCCTCAAGAAAGCGCATCAGGTCGACCGGCTGGAGGTCGAGTCGCTGTTCGCGCGAGAACTCCATGAACTCCTTGATCAGGACATCCAATCGCCGAACCTCGCCGAGAATGCGCTCCAGCGACGCACGCACGCCTTCGAGCGGTTGCGACGGGTCCCGTTCCGCGCGGCGCACCAGCAGTTGGGCCTGCATGGAAATCCCGGCCAGCGGGTTGCCCAGGTCGTGCACGATCTGCGCCGCGATGGCACCGATATCGGCCAGTCTTTCCCGCTGCTGTGCCGCCTTTTGCAAGTCGCGCACCTCGGCTTCGGCGCGCCGGCGGGCAGTGATGTCGAGTCCGATGCCACCGACGTAACGCCGGCCACCCTCGTCGGTCACCGGGAACTTGAACATGACGAAATCGTGTTCTTCGCCATCGGCCCCCGGCACCGACTCGGCGACCTCGATGGTACGGTCCTCCCGCAGCACCGTGGCGTCGTTGCCGCGCAGGGCGCCGGCTACGGACGCAGGAAGGATGTCGAAATCGGTCCGACCCACGCACTCGGCGGCACCGACGCCGAAGAATCCCTCGAGCGCAGGGTTCATGTAGACGTAGCGGCCCGCGGCGTCCTTGATCCACGCCGGCGTCGGGCTGTTGCTCATGAACGCGTTGAAGCGCGCTTCGCTCTCCCGCAACGCCTGTTCGGCAATCCGCCGGTCGGTGATGTCGCGGAGCGAAGCGAACCCGACGGACTCGCCCTCCCATTCCGTGGCGACGACTCTCATTTCCGCGATGCCGGGACGACCGTCCGGCCGCACGATGTCCACCTCGGTAGCTTCACCGCTCACCAGCGGAGTACCGAACGGCTGCCCGAGCAGTTCGTTCTCGGCGCGGCCGAGCAATCGGGCGCCGGCCGGATTGACGAAACGCACGATGCCGTCCGGATCGACGACGACGATGCCGTCCGGGTTACTGGCGATAATGCTGCGGAAGCGGGCCTCGCTGCGTCGCATCGCGGCTTCGGCGCGTTTGCGTTCGATGAAGTCGCCCGTCTGCCGCCCGATGGCATCGAGCGTCTGGGACCAATCCGCCGCAGGCTCCAGCGCGTCCCGCCCGAAAAACACCATCACCCCCAGAGTCGCCTGCACGGTACGGATAGGGAACGCGTAGGCACCACGGAGACCGAGTTCCCGAGCGCCTCCCTGGCGCACGAATATCGGCGCCGCGGCGAGGTCGCGCGTCCACAGCGCCTGGCCGCTGGCCCACACCTCGCCCGGCAATCCCCGGCCGGGCGGGAAGGCGAGTTGTTGCGTCGAAGCCACGAAGGCCGCCGCCGCCAGCCCCGGCGAGTGCCAGACCGTATCGAGGCGAATCAGGTCGGCGCTGTGGTCGACGCGCCAGAACTCGCCCACCTGCCACCCGATCGTCTCGCACACCGCTCGCAAAATCATCGGCGCGGCGACACTCAGCGAGGCGGATCCCGCCAGCACCTGAGTCACCGCGTGCTGCAGGGTCAGGCGGCTGGCAGCGCGTTTGCGGGCGCTGATGTCGCGCAGGACCCCGGTAAAGGAGCGCCGGCGGCCCACGCGCACCGGGCTCACGGCCACCTCCACGGGAATCTCGCTGCCATCTTTCCGCAGGGCAGTCAGTTCCCGCCCGACACCGATGATGCGAGCCTCGCCGGTACCAAGGTAGCGGGCGATGTATCCGTCGTGCTCCTCGCGGTACGGCGACGGCATCAGCATACTGACGTTCTTTCCGATCGCCTCCTCGGCACTGTAACCGAACATCCCCGCGGCCGCCGGGTTGAACGACTCGATGCGACCGCGATCGTCGATCGTAATGATGGCGTCGGCGGCCGTGGCGAGTATGGCCCGGGTTTGCGCCTCACTGGTGCGCAAGGCTTCGAGCGCCGCGGCAAGCCCGTCGAGCGCTTCTTCGAGTACGGCAGCCTGATTGCGCCCCCGCCCCGCACGCTGGCGCAGCGTCGCCAGATGCCGTCGTGCGGCGCTGAGCCGGTCGTCAACCGCGTTGCCGTTCATTGTCTTCCGAATTCTTTGCTTCAAGCACATCCGCGGCAGCGGTCGCAAGCCGTTGCCCGCGCCGCCTTTCTCGCCGAGAAATCGCAGCCGCCCTTGCTCCGGTGCTACGCTTCTCCTGTAATAGCAACCGTACGGTGCGGCAAGGAGGCAATACCGCATGAGTCGGACGGTACAGGTAGCGCTAGAGAAGCGCCCGAACAATCGTGGGCTCGGTCGCTGCCCGCATCGCCGGTGGCGGATCGGCCCCGAAGTGTTCCCGTGACTTCGTCGCCGGAAGCTTCCGCCCCCGGGGTGCGCGAACTGATCCTCGTGCGTCACGGCGTCACCGACTGGAACGAAGCCGGCCGCCTCATGGGTCGCCGCCCCATTCCGATGAACGATCGCGGCCGGGTCCAGGCGCGCGCCGCCGCCCTCGCCCTCGGCGCCCGCCCGGTGGGAGCAGTGGTGGCGAGCCCGCAGTTGCGCACGCAGGAAACGGCGGCGATAGTCGCCGAAGCGCACGGGCTTTCCGTAGCCAGCGACGAAGCCCTCGCCGAAGTGTGGCTCGGGCGGTGGCAGGACCTCTCCCGCGCCGAACTCCGCGATGACCCCGACCTCGCGCATTACGGGCGCGATCCACTGCACGAGTGCGACGCCATCGAGTCGGCGACTTCAGTTCGCAGCCGGATTCTGGCTTTTCTCGATCGGCTCCGCGCGGCTACCGGCCCCCACACGGTGGTGGCGGTCTCGCACGGCGATCCCCTGCGCATAATGCTTGCCGAGTTGTTGGGCATGCCCCTGGCGGCGTACCGCCGCCTCGTCGTCGATCCCGGCTCGATCAGCATAGTGCGCTTCGGACGACGCCAGCCGGTGCAGGTCCGTGTCATCAACTGGCTGCCCGAAGTCCCATGGCGTGTTCCAGAGACGAGTGGCTAACCAGGGTCCATTGCCCGAACGGCGCGCCGGATGCCGGACCTCAAGTGCGGCGCGCAGCACCTGATCTTCTGCCGTTGCGGGCAGTCCGAGAACCCGGTCGAGGATCCGAAGGACGACCTGATGACAGGGGATCTATACCCTCCGCTTCTCGCTTCTCGCTTCTCGCTTCCGGACCCACTGCCCCCGTTCACCCGGATCCGCGCGCGCCGCGGTCAAGCTCACGAAGAGTACGGACTAGTTCGACACCCGGAACCGCCCGTGAAACGTCTTGACGAAAGCCGGCACGACCAGCAGCGCCCCGGCAGTGTTGAAGACCATCAGCAGGGCCAGAAGGACTCCCATCTCCGCCTGAAACTTGATGCCCGAGAACCACCAGAAGACCGTGGCGGCGACCATGGTGCTCGCAGTAAACAGAATGGCCTTGCCGGTCGTCGCCGTGGCATGGTCAACGGCCGCGTTGAAGCTGGCAGTTCGCGGCATCGCCTCGATCATCCGGCTGAAGTGGTAAATGCCGTAGTCGACCCCGACCCCGGCGCCCGCCGCTGCCACCGGAAGCGAGTTCACGTTGAGGTCGATCGACAGCGCCACCATGAGTGCCTCGGCGCCGAGCTGCGAAAGGACTACCGGGATCAGCAGGACCGTTGCCGCGGAGAAAGATCCGTAGGTCAACCACAGGCACACGGCGACCACTGCGAAGATAGCCACGAGCGCCAGCCAGTACGACGACTCGACGACCTCGTTCACGGCGGCGAGGACCCCGAACACGCCGCCGGCGAGCTGCACCTTCAGGCCGTCGTCGTTGCGGAACTGCTTCGCCCACTCGATGGCGGTCTCGATAGTGTCGTGGTCGTGCTCCTGAAAGAGGGTTACGACGGCGGAGTATTGTCCGGTTCCATCGAGGAACAGGTCGCCGCGACCGCTTACCGCGGCTTGTGAGAACAAGAACACGTTGCGCTCGGATCCGTCGGTAGGTACCACCGCCCACTTGGGATCGCCCTCGTGCATCAGGCGCGATATCTCCCGCACGATGTCGACAAGCGTTATGGTGACCGCTGCTCCCGCGGCGCCGCTCATGTGGTCACCGAGCTCCGCGATCGCTCGCAGGCTCTCTTCCTTCTTGATCCTGTTCGGCGCCCCCGCATCCGCCATAACCACGAGTTGCGTGGCACCCAGAAACTTCTGGTTCAGCTTGTCGTAGGCGACGTTGTAAGGATGATCCTCGAACAAGAGCGCCTGTCCGGGTGTCATGTCGCCAACCTCGAGCTTCCACCCCCAGATCGGCAGGACAACGGCCGCGGCAACCGTTCCGACCACAACGGCGTAGCGGCGAGATCCCTTTGTCGCTGCGATGGTCAGCTCGATCAGCAGCCCGTAGATGCGCTCGCTGTACGAAAGCCAGTACCACGCAAGACACGGCGACAAGATAACGAAGGCTGCGAGGCCGCCCATCCATCCATGTACGGAGGCCCAGACCGCAATTATCGCTGCGGCCAACATGATCGCAGTCGCTTGCCGGAACCCACCCGCGGCCGATAGAACTCGACGCTCCGGCGGCTGGATCCACGACAGCACGATAGGGTGCAAGGTGACGACGCTGGCGAATATGGAGACGATCCAGAAGGAAGCGAAGATGGCCACTTTCTGCACCAGCGGGATCGGCACCAGGGCGACGACGAGCAGCGTCAGTCCATCTGTCACGATCGACGACATCGCGGGCGAGAACAGGTGCGAATACGACGCGACGATCGCCTGCTCGCGATTGCCGAGCCGTTCGTACTCCTCGTGGTACCGGTCCATCGATTGCACGGAGTGACTCAGAGCCCGGGCCGTCAGGAAGATCGGGATCACGAGAACCAGTGGATCGACGGCGAAGCCGAGCAGCGCCGCCAGGCCGAGGCCCCACACGGTCGACATGATGGCCGAAGCGATCGGCACCCAGATGCCCGTCCAGGTGCGGAAGTAGGCGTAGAGAAGGAACGTGAGCGTCGCCGCAGTGAGGCCGAAGATCCAGTACAGATGCCGGGCGTGAAGCAGCACGGATGCGTAGAGCCATGGGAGACCGGTGACCTGGATCCGATGACCGGCGTCTTCCTCGGTTCGCCGCAGCTCGGCGATGCGTTGGGTCAGGTCAGCGTAATCCAGATCCCGCTCCCAGAGCGAGGCGTAGATGACCGCTGCAGAGTCATCTTGCGCGACATAGACGCCGCGGATCGCGGGACTCGAATATACCGCCAGGCGGACGCGGTCGGCATCCTCCTGCGTCAGGGGAAGGTGAGGCCAGAACACAGGCCGCGCTTCGATCCCGCCCTGAACCGCATTGACCGTGACCACCGCCGGGTGAGCGATCGAGCGCACCTGGTAGGGCACGACGCCGCGGCTATTGATGATGAATTTCGTCATCCGCTCGAGTTTCTGCAGGGTTTCCGGGTTGTAGATGTTCCCCGCCTGTACCTCGAGGATAACCGTCAGGATGTTCGCGCTGCCGAACATGCCACGGAACTGCTCGAAGAACCGCATGTACGGATGCTGACGCGGATAGACGTCGAGGAAATCGGTGTTGAACCGCAAGGTCGTAGTTGCCAGGAGAAACCCGACCGTAACCAGCCCAATCGCTACAGACACCGGTCTTCGGCGCCGCAGCAGAAAGGCGAGATACCCCTCGATCCAGCGCTGTGGGAACATGACTGTACCGCCCGCAGATACCACACCTGGCTGCGCGTGTCACTGTGCGGTGCCACTCGTGGCGAACGCAGGCCGGTAACCGGCAGCGGCTGCTTCCGTGGCAACGCGCGCCTGGGATCAGAATCGGGCGTTCTTCAGAGCGGATCCTGCCGGGTTTGCCATTGCCGCCTCGACACCGTCCGGGATCGGCGCGGTGTTCTGCGCATGCTGGAGCAATGGTCCTCCCTCGGCCGGACCTTGTCTGAGGCGTTGATTCAGCATCGGCGCCGTCAGGCGCAGTACGCTCAGCGGCAGCGCGCTCGTGAACCCGTAGTGGCCGGCCTCTTTACCCGGCACCAGGGCCGTGAGAACGCCGAAGTACCGATCGTCAATGAAGAACACAAACGTCGCCGTCCGGCTCACCGCCCGCGACGACCGCACGCCGCCCCCGCGCGTGAAGGTCGTAACCCGGTTGTCGCCCGAACCGGTCTTCCCGCCCACGACCAGCGGACGACCGTCCGGACCAACAAACGCCCCCGCAACCCGACGCGCCGTGCCCGCCTCGACGACACCTACGAGGGCCGTCCGCAGGACCTGCGCGACGGTCGGCTCCATGACCCGTTCGCCCACCGCCGCGTCCGGCTCGAACACGGTCTCGTACGGCGTTCCGCGCGCAAATTGCAGTCCGGTCAGCCGCAGCAACGGACGCCGCATGCCGTCGTTGACGATGATCCCCATGAGTTCGGCCAACGCCGCCGGCCGATCGGCGGAACTGCCGATCGCCGTCGCGTAGGAAGGCACCAGCCGGGCGAACGGGAACCCGAGGCGTTGCCAGTACGGCGTCATGCGCTGGAACGCTTCCTCCTCGATGCGGATTCGCAGGCGCGTGTCTTGCGCCCGCCGCTGCCGTGTCGCCAGCAGCCAGGACGAGGCCGCGAGCCGTTCGGCCGCACTCCGCTCGATCAATTCCTTCGAACCAACCGAGGGATCGGCCAGCAACTGCCCTGCGCACCAGATCTCGAGCGGATGCCGGCGGAGCAGATAAGCGAAGTCCGCCAGCGAGAGTCGCGGGCCGCCGTAGGCACGTGCCAGCCGGTGCAGCTCCGCCGGCGGCACCGCGACACCCCACCGTGCCATCCATTCCGCGAGTCCGCCCGCATCGCCACCCCTGTGCCAGGCGAAATAGAGGATGGCGAGGTGGCGCGCCGATCGGATCTTGTCTCCCAGAAGCCGGCCGACGAGTCCCTCGGGGGGGAGGTCCCGATAGGTACGGTACGCCTTCGCCATAACCTTCTGTCCATCGGCGTCGGCGATGGCCTCCAGCATGCGTTTCCGCTCCGGGTGGTCGGTCTGGGACAGCACTGCGGCGCTGTCGTACGGCAGCCGCGCTTCGTGATACCGCACGAGGTCGCGCATGATGCGGATGAACACGAGGTTCGACGAGCGCCGCAGCGCCTCGCGCACGGTGAACTTCTTACCGTTGTCGCGCCGGTCGAAGTTGTTGAACACGTGACGTCCCCCGCCGGTGAAGAACACCTCGCCGGGACTGGCGGAGTACCGCCGTTCGAGCGCTTCCTCGAGCAACTCCTCGAGCCCGATTCCCGGCCGCGCCAGCATCGTCTCGGCCACCCACTTCGTTAAAGGGTCGTTCTTCCGCGCGGCCAGCAACGCCAGAGTGGCCGGCTCGGCATCCTGCAACTCGCGGTGCAACTCCGCCACCGACTCGAGGTAGTGAGCGAGCGTGCGCAACTTGGCCGTGCTGCCGAGTTCGAGCTTGAGGCCCTCGTTCACATCGAAGGGCTGGTCGAGGCTGTCGGCCTGAACTCTGAGCAGGTTGCCGAGCGGAGTCCTTTCGTACAACAGCAGACTATACGTGACCTTGGAGGGATCGGACTGTTGCAGGAGGCGCCTGGCGTTGAGTCCGCGCGCGCCGATGAACTGCTTGTCGGCAAGCTGCCCGAAGACGGTGACGACTTCCGCCTGCAATGCCGTGTCAACCGTGGCATCGACCTCGAGATGCAGGCGGTCGAGGTCATATAGTCCGGGCAGATCGAGCAACTTGAGGAGTCGGGTACGCACGCCGTTCAGGGCCTTGCGCTCCACGTACGATGCCGTGCCGAGAGACGGCGCCGCGGATACGAACGTCAACGGCGTCACGAGGGTCAGCCCGGCGAGGTCGAGATCGATGATTCCCGCCTCGACCAGCAAAGGCACGTAGTCGCCGATGCGGCGTTCGAGTTGTTCCCGAGACCGGACCAGGTACGTCGTCGGCGCCCGTACTGCCGCGAGCAGGGCCAGGGCGTGCTTGTAGGCCCGCGCCTTTTCGACCGTTGCGTCGGGCTGTGCCAGCGCGGTCGCAACCTCTTCGACATCGACGCCGAACCAGGCGCGCAGACCGTTGCCGAATCCGTACAGCGAACCCTGCCCGGGCACCGCCGCCAGCGGCATGGTGTTGAAATAGTCGAGGACGATCTGGCGGCGATGGTGGCGCGTGTCTTCCCCATCGCGGTATGCCTTCAGCGTCGCACCGCTCACCTGCCGCAGCTTCTCGGTCAGCGAGTCGGTCCGCCCTCGCGGCGAGTGACGATATTTCTCGAGTTGAGTTGCCAGCGTGCTGCCACCCTGCATGCCGAGCGGGAGACCGACCTTGCTGCCCGCGTACACGAGCCCGGCCATGGCCAGTCTGTCCCACTCGATAACGGGATTGGTGCGGGCGTGCCGCGGGTCGAGCAGTTCGCGATTCTCGATGAACAGCAGGCTCTGGACGAGCAGCGGCGGGATGTCGTCGAAGCCGTCGAACACGGCAGTCTGCCGGGCGCGTTCGTACAGCGGCCCACCGCCGGCGGCGCGGATGCGCAGTCCGACCACGGCCGGCTCACGGTATGGCGGCGGCACACCCCAACTGACGAGCTGGGCAAGCTCTTCGGAAACTCTGGCCTGCGCGGCGATCCGGAAACCGGCATCCTCGAGGCGGGCCTGGAACCGTGGGATACGGGAGTAGCCCCGCTGTTCGTCGAAGGGTCCGTCGCGCGGAAAAGCGATCAGCGGACTCGGACCCGGGTCGGTGGTATAGGAGAGGCGCGCCGCATAAGCGGCAAACAGGCGCGCCTGTAGCGCCGATGTCTCGGCTTCGTAGACCAGAGCACCGCCGGCAAGCAGGCCGGCGCAGAGTTGCATTACACCGGCGGTCAGGCGCGCCAGCCGTCTGAGAGCCCGCCACGCCAGCGGCGGCGGCGCGGTGACTCCCAGCGCCAGGGGTGCCGTGGTCAACACGGAAGCCAACCCTGCACAACCATGAAGCCACCTCTCACACCGGTTCGCCAAGCGCGCGATTTCATGGTGACCCGTCCGCTATGCAACCCTCACAAGCATAACGCCTCCGCCACCCGTTCGAAAGCAGCGATCCACGCCCGGTTCAGCGCGCCGGCAGTTCCTAACTCACAACGATGCCGCGCGCGGCGAGCTCCTTTCGCAGCGCGTCTCGGAACGATTCGTACGGCATCTCATAGACCTCCCACCAGGCGTCCGCGGCCCCGCTCGCCAGCCACACCTGCCCGGCCGTAAGCGGCCGCGATGTGAATATGCGGTACGTGGACGACTCCCCGACCGCGAACACCATCGCCCGCAGCGCCGCGCAGTCGACGCGCACCGCCACCGGCGTGTCCAGAGCCGCCGGATCGTCCGCGCAGGTGACGCTCGGCAAGTCGGCCGCCTGAGCGGCGGCGGGCTCGGCACTCGCCGAGATACCGTCGCGCAGCAGGTACGAGATCCGCTCCGCGGCGGCGTCAGGTGCCAGAAAAGGACTCGTCCCGGGCTGCCGCCGGCCGCTCGCTATCGACACCGGCACGAACAGTGGCGGGGGCGGCATCGCCGGCCGCAAACCTGTCAGCACTCGGGGAATCGCCACCGCGAGCTCGCGTTGCCGATCCGCGGCTACAGCGGCCCTTGCCGCCGCATAATCGACCGAGACGCGCATCGCCTCCAATCGCGCATTCCATTCCGCCCGCAGGCTCAGCACCTCGAGCGAAGCGGCGTCGACCTTCGTGCCGTCCAGCGCCCCGTCGCGGACCCAACGGCGAATTCTCGACCCGAGGGCAGTTATGCGTGGCAACAGCTCGGTCTCCGCGGCCCCGGCGAGCGGAGTGAAGCTCCGAGCCGCCACATATAGGGTTCCCAGCTCAGCCATCGCCGCCTCCAAACCCAACAGCGCCTCGGTCGACATACGTGAAATTCTGCCGCGTCCCGGAGCCCCGTGCAACGCGGCGGCCGTCATCGCAAGCGCACGTCGGGCAACTTTACCCCGGTGCACAGGCTCACCGCGCCAACTGCGGTCGTGGAGAACTCTCGATCGCTTTGACACGCGCCGGAGGGCTGGCGTCGAAATCGCCGGTCATGCGCGAACAGGAGGCACGACGGTGACCGCCCCGACCGCGACATGGGAAACGCGCGTACGCACGCTCCTGATGCAGCGCTCCGGCGAGGAGCGACTCCGCATGGGCTGTAGCATGTTCGACGCCGCCCGTGCGTTCGCCTGCGCAGGGCTCGGCGATTCCACCTGCACGGACCGCTCGTGCGCAATGCGGGAGGGGCTGTTCCTGCGAACCTACGGTAACGACTTCGCAGCCGCCACGAGAGAGAGAATCGTCGCCCATCTGCGCTCCCGGAGCTAGCCGCAAAGGAGTGTTGCTTCCGTCGACATGCGTGGAATTGTGGCGCACCTGAAGGCGCCCCGTATCGCCGCGATCTCGTTTCGCCGGGGCCGGCGATTTGCTACGACCCGTCCATCATGACGTTCGATTGGATTCGCCCCGCGGTAGCGGCAATGGACCCTTACGTACCCGGGGAACAGCCGCAGGACCGCGGTTACATCAAGCTGAACACGAACGAGAACCCCTACCCGCCTTCACCGCGTGTTGTCGCCGCGATCCGGGCGGCGGCCGGCGACGACCTGCGCCGCTATCCCGATCCGGTTGCCAATGCGCTGCGCGACCGTGCGGCGGCCGTGTACGGTTGCGAGCGCGACGGCCTTCTCGTCGGCAACGGCTCCGACGAACTGCTCAACTTGATTATTCGCGCCTGTGTCGATTCCGGCGACCTCGTGGCTTACCCGTTTCCGACCTACAGCCTGTACGACACTCTGGTAACGATTCAGGGCGGCCGGCCGGTCCACCTGCCCTACGCTGCCGACTACGTTCTGCCCGCCGGCCTGGCGGCCGCGGGCGGGCGGGTCACCTTCCTCTGTAACCCCAACTCGCCTTCCGGTACTGCCGCGCCGATGGCGGCGATCCGCGACCTGGCCGCACAGATACGGGGCCTGCTCGTCGTCGACGAAGCCTACGTCGACTTCGCGGACGAATCGGCGTTGGCGCTAACGAAGAGCCACGACAACGTCGTGGTGCTGCGTACCTTCTCGAAGTCCTTCTCTCTGGCCGGCATGCGCATCGGCCTGGCGTTCGGGTCGCCCGGTCTGATCCGCGAGTTCGCCAAGGTGAAGGACTCTTACAACGTCAACCGCCTCAGCATCGTTGCCGCCACGGCCGCGCTCGAGGACTACGCGTGGATGGAAGCCAACGTCGCCCGTATCCGGGCCACGCGGGCCCGCCTGAGTGCCGCGCTCGCAGACCTCGGCTTCCTGGTGCTGCCGAGTCAGGCCAACTTCGTCCTGGCGCGGCGGCCGGGAACCGACCAGGAGCGCACGTATCGCGCGCTCAAGGAGCACGGAATTCTTGTCCGCTTCTTTCCCGTACCCGAACTGCGCGACGCGCTGCGCATCAGCGTGGGCACAGACGAAGAAACCGATGCGCTGCTGGCGGCACTGCGGCGTATCATGTGAACCCCGGCGCCACGGTCGGTTCAAAGTTCCATCTGTCCTTACCCCGCAACCCTCATCTGTCGGCCCCCCGGCCCGGGTCCCCGCCCCCGACCCACAAGTGCATCGCCGCATAGGACCGCCAGGGGCGCCAGCTCTCGGCGACGTCGCGAAGTTGGCATGCTGTCGGGCTCTGCCCGTTTGTAGCCGCGGCGCGGCGCAGCCCGAGGTCGCTCGCGGGGAACGCATCGGGTTCGCGGAGCGCGCGCATGGCGATGTACTGCGCAGTCCATTCGCCGATCCCCGGAAGCGCACTCAACCGGTCGATCGCGTGGTCGAGGTTCTGGGCCTCCCGAAGGAGTGCGGGCTCGGCGGTCACGGCGCGGGAGAACGCGGTAATCGCCGCCGCCCGCGACCGTGGCAGGCCGATCCCCGTAAGGTCTGCCGCCGCGAGCGCGGCCGGCGTCGGAAACACGAACCGCAATTCGGGGTCCTCCGGCGACACTCCGTCCGCATGCAGCGGCGTTCCGTACCGTGCGACCAGCCGCCCGGCCAGCGTCGTCGCCGCGGCCACACTGACCTGTTGACCGAGAACCGCACGGATGGCCAGCTCGAACCCGTCCCAGCACCCGGGCACCCGCAGACCGGGTCGGCTCCGAACGCAGCCGGCGAGCCTTGCGTCCCGTCGGAGGTGGGTGACGATACCGTTGATGTCCGCGTCGACATCGAAGAGGCGCCGCAGACGGCCGACGATCTGCGCCAACAGGGCCACATCGGGAAAGCGGATCGTCGCCACGAGGTGCGGCGCCTGCCCCGCCGGGCGCACCTCGACGGTTCCCGTCTTCCCAGCGAGTGCGATCGTGCGCCGGTAGACGTTGTGGCGCACGACTTCGAGCCCCGGAATGGCCCGGGCGCCCAGGAAGTCGGCAATCCCCGGCCAATCGTATGGCGGCGCGCACGGCAGCACCAGCGATACTCCCGTACCGGGCGGTCCGGTATCGCTGCGCCGCAACCGCCGCAGGTCGCGTGGGGCCCGCCCGTATGTGCGGCGGACCGCATCGTTGAAGCGTCGCACGCTTGCGAACCCGGATGCGTAAGCGACCTCGGTAATCGGCAAGGCAGTTTCGTCGAGCAAACGCTTGGCAAAAAGCAGCCGCCGGGTGCGAGCGACGGCACCTGGCGAAGCGCCGACGTGTCGTTCGAACAGGCGGCGCAGATGCCGCGCCCCGACGCCGATGCGCCCTGCCAACTGGTCGACGTTGGCGTCGTCGAGCGCCCCGTCGGCAATCAGGCGCAGGGCCCGCGAAATCGTGTTGAGCGTTCCCCGCCAGACTACGAGGTCGGGCGACACCTCGGGGCGGCACCGCAGGCACGGTCGGAACCCTGCGCGCTGAGCCGCGGCGGCGCTGGGCAGGAAGACGCAGTTGTCCAACTTCGGGGTGCGCGCCGGACACACCGGCCGGCAGTACACACCGGTACTCCGCACCCCGGTGAAGAAGCGACCGTCGAAACGCGCATCGCGCGTCCGCAGTGCCCGGTAGCACGCCTCTCGATCGACCAGCATGGGCACATATTACCGCACCACGCCGGCAATACTCGCCAGATTCGGCCCTGCATATGCTTTACCACCCGACCTCTGACCCAACGGTTGGGCGTCTGGCGACACCGGCATGCTGTCGTTAGAAATCCCCCTCGATGGCGCGTCGGACTTCCGCTCCACTATTCATGTGCCGAACCGAGTTCGGAGGCACGTCTCGACCAACTCTGCGCGGCGTCTACCCGACGCGAACGGGCGGCTTTCGATCCGGAAAGAGGAAATACGAAACGGAAAACCTGGCTCGGTTCGGGAGAGCCCACGAGCTATCCGGTCTCCCCGTCGAGAAATCGCTAAGGCCGCCTCGAGTTGGCGCCGACGATCGGGGCGCGGTCGTCGAGGGGGTGGCTCCCCTTATTCCGGCGGGTCGACGGGCTCGTCGATCAACAGTTCTTCGTCTTCGACCTCGCCGATCTGCGCAGCCGGCGGCGCCGGCGTGCCCGGCCCCGCGGTCGGCTTCTCCAGAAATGCATCGGGCTTCTTGAAGAGGCGCTTCACCAGATAGTCGCGGACTACGAACGCCGTCTGACCGTCTCCGGCCATCGCCGTGTGCTCGGGCGGCCCCGCGGCCGTCTGTCGGGTACCGATCAGCAGAGTACCCAGCGGCTTGACCCCCTCGCCGGTGAGAGCGATCGTAAGCGCGGGCGGATTCAACCCCAGGGCGGCAAGGTCCGTCGGCCCGTCTGCGGCCACCGAGAACCCCTTCACCTCACGGACCTCGTCGAGATACTGGGTCACAGCCGCCGCCGAAACCTTGTCTGCAGAGCCGTCCAGCCGCCACTCGTTACCGTCGCCACGAGTCAACTTCGCCGTTCCGTCGGGACCGATCACCGCGAGTCCCCTGACGTCGGCAGGCAGGAACGCGATGATGGTCTTGTCGCGGAAATCGTCCGCCGATTTGTCGAGATCGCGGTAGCCCCAGTCGCTCACGGCATACACGGCCGGCTGACCGGCGCGCTGCACGTACATCTCCTTCTTGTCGTTGGTCGAGCCGACGAGCAGGGTCTTCTCGGCCCCCTCTTCCCCGATGCGCAACGTGATCCGCAACCTCGGCTTGTCGAGACCGAAGGCGGCGAGATCGGTTGGCTGGTCGGCGGGAAAGTCGACGGCGCGCAGGGAGCGGAGGCTCGACAGGAAACTGCGCACTGTGGCCGCATCGGCGGCCATTGCCCGCGGCTTCTCGATACGCCAGTTGCCGTCCTCCTGCGTCAGCACGATATCCTTGCCCTCGCCCTGCAGCTCGACCTGGCGCAGCTCGGGGTCGCCGAACGTAAGGATCGTTTTGTCGCGCAGGTCTTTCACCTGCTTGTCCATGCCGGCCCGCAGGGCGCCGCTGGTGAGTACTACATTGGGCATGTCGGCGAGCTTGGCGTAAGCCCCGGCGCCGATCGGCGTGGTCTTGCCCACCAGTACCGCCGGCAGCGTCTTGTCCCCGGCCTTCAGGGTGACCGTAACCAGGGGCGCGTCGAGACCGTACTGCGCCAGTTTGCCGCCGGCATCGCCAAGGTCCTTGGTTACCTCAGCCTGCACTGCGGCGTTCACGAGGTTGGTGACCGCCACACTATCGGCCGGCGCCTCGACGGGCGCCACCATCCGCCAGCTTCCGTCGACCTTCTGCAGAACGATCTCGCGATCGGCGAACTTTAGCGTCACGCCGGTAACGTCGTCGCTCTGCACCGTAAGGAGGGTCTTCTTCTTGCTTTCCTCGACCCGTCTGGGTTCTTCCACGAGGAACACATACGCGAGCAAACCGGCGAAAATCGCCGCGAGGATGAGCGTGGTCCGAAACCGCATGGTGCTACGCCCTCCGGAGTCAGACGGGCAGCCGCGCGACGCGCGCGTCTACTCGCGCCGCCACCACACCGCGAGGCCCACCAGGAGCAGCACCTGCGGCAGGAAAAGCACTGAAAGGTAGAAGATCACCGTGTACTGATCGGCCGTGAACTGCACGCGGGAGGCCCGCACGCCCCGCGGTCGCACCGACACCAGGTCGCTCTGACCGACCAGCCAACCGACGGTATTCAGCAGGAGGTCGCGGTTGTAGTACGTACCCTCGAGTTCCCGGCTGCTCGCGAACTCGGCACTGCCGTACACGGCCAGACGTGCCGTCCCATCAGTCTTCTTGCCCAGGGTTTTCAGGTCGAGATCGACCACGGTTGCAACCGCCACCGGACCCTTGGTGTCCGCGCTGGGGTCCAGGCCGGCGGAGCTGCGCTCGAACAGTGCCGCCAGATCGCTTTCCGCCCAACTATTGGGGCTCGTCTTCACCAGCTCAGTGGCGGCGATGCCGGCCTTGCCGTCGGCGCCGGCGCGCACCGAACGGGCCATGGGGAATACCGTGCGCTGCTTGAAGTCCCGGGTGATCTCGTGCGGGCCGTACGTGTTCACCAGGGGCGCCAGCCCGAGGGCCGGGCCCTGGAACAACCTCACCACCTGATCGACAACGACATCGTTACCGACCTGCACGCCGAGCTCCGCCAGCAGCGGCACCAGCTCGTTGCCCTTGCGCGGCGGCAACAGGAACAACACTCGCCCACCACCGTCGAGATAGCCGCGAACCGCCGTGAGTTCGCTCTCGAGGTAGGGCTTCTCGGTCCCGATCGCGACCGTCACGGTACACTCCGCCGGCACGCTCGCCACGGACGCCAGCAGCACCTTCTGCACGGCGTAGTTCTCGTTGGCCAGCGCCTGGCGGAAACTCGCCAGGCCGGTCGGGCTTTGCACGTCGTCGATGTCGGGCTCGCCGTGGCCCTCGACAAAACAAATCGTCTTCTGCGACGTTCGCGTCACCTTGATGATCGCGTTGGTGATGTTCTCTTCGGTCGGCTGCGCGATCGTCGTCGACTCGTTGCCGTACTGGAAACGGATCGTATTGTAGGTCTTGATCTGATAACGCTCGGCCAGCTCCGGTTGTTTATCGGGGTCGATGAGTTCGTATTTGAACTCCTTGGATTCGCGCCCGTAAAGGGCGAGCAAGTCGGACAGCTCCGGATTCAGGCCGCCCTCCACGAACGCCTGCACTTCGAGCGGCTGGGTGAGACCTTTGACCACGCTCGACGACTGCGGTGACAGGCTGAAGGCGCTCTGTTCGGTAAGGTCGAAGCGGCGGTCGTTGCCCGCCACCAGGTAGTTCACCACCGCGAGGACGCCGAGGAACACCACCGACATCGCCAGGGCGTTGGCGCCGTACTTAGTGGAGCGTTGCGTGACGGCGTCGCGGACCTGCTGGACGCCGGAGCTGAGATACGCCACGACGCCGAACAGGCCGACCAGGCCGTTGATGGCAATGTAGAAAAGATCGACATTCGTCCGCGCCCTGGTGATGACCGCGGCGACGGCGGCAAACAGGAGCAGGACGACCCCGATGAGCCCGAGAAGAGAGCTGTTGCGCCGCACCGTCTACCTCCAGCGCACCGACTCGACCGCCCGCTGCGTCACGAAGAGCGCCAGGACGATTACGCTTCCGAAGTACACGAGGTCCTGCAGCCGGATCACGCCGCGGACCATCTCCGCGAAGTGCTCCGTCAGCGACAGGTATTTCAGCAGCGGACCGAGCATGCCGCCGGCCGTGTCGGCGGGCCACGAGATCACGTAGAGGAGGAGCAGGATGACGAGGCAGCTTACCGCGGCGACGATCTGGTTGTCCGTGAAGGCGGAGGTCAGGAGACCGACGCACGCGAAGCTCACGGCAAGCAGGAACAGACCGAGATAGCCCGACGCCATGATACCCACCTCGGGATTCCCGTAAGCCAGCAGAATTGCCGGATACACCGCGGTCAGCCCCAACATGACGACGAGGAATCCGAGCACACCGAGGAACTTGCCGAGGACTATCTCGGTTACCGAGAGCGGCGAGGTCATCAACAGCTCGTACGTCCCGGCCCGCTTCTCCTCGGCGAAGCTGCGCATGGTGATCACCGGCGTGAGAATGACGAGTATGACGGACAGATTGTGCAGCAGCGGAGCGATGACGAAGTCGTTCAAGTTCAACCGCGCCTGCGCCTCGGGGTTGCGCATTGCGGAGTAAATCGACAGCAGGAAATCGAACCGTGCCACGAGGTTGAAGAAGAACCAGCCGCCGAGCAGCAGAAATCCGGTGAGCACCACGTATGCGATCGGCGACACGAAGTACGATCGCAGTTCCTTGCCGGCGATGACGAATGCGTTCTTCACGCCGCCCCCCCCACCGCCGCGGTCGCGCCTTCGGTCGAGATGTAGCGCATGAACACGTCTTCCAGCGTCCGGTCGCGCGTCAAATCGGCCAGCAGCCCCTCGACCGCGATACGCCCATCGCTGATGATGACGACTTTCTCGCAGAGCTGCGCGACCTCGGGCAGGATGTGCGTCGAGAGGATCACCGTGCGTTCGCCGGACAGCTCGCGTATCAACGTGCGAATCTCCCGAATCTGGCGAGGGTCGAGGCCGATCGTCGGCTCATCGAGCACGAGCACGCTGGGCTCGTGTATCAGTGCCTGGGCCAGGCCCACGCGCTGACGAAATCCCTTCGACAGGTGTCCGAGCAGGCGTCCGGTCACCTCCGTGAGCCCGCACCGTTGCAGAACCCGGTCGACCGCATCCCCGAGTTCCGACTTGGCGACCCCCTTGATGCGGCCGACGAACCGCAAGTAGCTCTCGGTGGTCATATCGCCGTAAAGAGGCGGATTCTCCGGCAGGTAGCCGATGCGTTTTCGTACCTCGTAGGACTCCTCGAAGATGTCGAAGCCCGCCACGCTAACGGTGCCCGCGGTCGCCGGCATGAAGCCGGTGATGATCCGCATCGTGGTGGTCTTGCCGGCCCCATTGGGCCCGAGGAATCCGAGAATCTGGCCTTTGGCAGCGGTGAAACTGACGTCGTCGATGGCGACAATGTCTCCAAACCGCTTGGTGAGGTTGCGAACTTCAATCATCCCACTTCAACCCGCCATGGCACAGTGCGCCCCCCGCTCGCGCGAATGCGCGCGTACTTAGCCACAGCTTCCAGCCTTGTCAACGATTTCGGCGCCCCCTGGTCGGATCCACCCGAAATCCTCCCGGTGGACGTCGGCCTGCGTCGGGTCACGGCCGCAGGTTTGGCCTGGCCGACGAGCTGGCGGCAATTACCGCGGCGCTCCGGGCGGCAGCCCGCGCTGAGTTACTCCGTCTGGACTGAACTCATCAGTTCGGTCAACTCGGCCTGCAGCACCCGCGGCAGGCGGATGACGCTGGCCACGGTATGCACCTCGGGAATGAGGGCCGCAAGCTGGCGCGCGGCGTCCGCCTCGTCGGTCGCGCCCTTCAGGCCCTGAAAGGCTCGCAATACCCGCGGCGCCATCGGCGCCACCGACGTACCGCGCAGTGCCAGGATGCGGTGGCTCGGCGCGGCCAGGGCGAGATAGACGGCGCCGTACGTGCCGCCGCCGAGGACGCTGAGGAGCGGATGACCGCAGAGGCGCGCGGCCACCGAGGCGCGCAGACATTCGGCCAAGACCCGCGGCAGGCCGAAACGCTCCTGAGTCGGATCGATGGCGTGGCCCTGGCACAGCAACACGTTCACAATCGCGCCCCGGCGCACACCCGCCCGGGCGACACTCTGGTGAATCATCTCGGTTGCCAGCGCCACTTCCTCGATGCCGACACCACCACCGCGGCTTTCTTCGGGACCGACAATCAGGGCGGTGGCCGGAAATCCGGTCAGCGTGCCGTGCGCCGCCTGCAGCAATCCGTGATGGCGCGGCGGACCCGACGGCTCCCATTGCCCGCGGAACGAATAGCGCAACAGCTCCCTGCGCCGCCGCCTCTGCGGACCCGCCGTATGCCACTGCGAGCGGCTCGCCGCACGGTGGAAGCGACGCTCCAGCCGGGCAGCGATCTGCGCACTCGTGGCGATGCGCTCCTCCAGCGCCGGCACCTCCGCCTCGGCGACCGCCGTGCTGACGAAGTCGAGCAGGGCCTCGCGAACCCCGGTGGGATCGTCAGACACGACGGCATGTGCGTCGCCGTTGGCCAATCGGACCGCCGCCGAGGTAGCCTCGAAGGCGTCGTGCGCCCCCTCCCCGGCAACCTGGCGCAACAGCCTGGGGCCCGTCAGGCCCCAGTGCGCACCCGCGGTCATGATCACCCTTTCCGGCAAGGCGGCCATCACCGACGGGGCACCGAAACAGCCGCGGGGTCCGCTGATCACGGCAGCCAGGCGCACGCCCAGCAGGGTCATGCGGGCCAGTGCCACGCCGAGGGCCGACGCCGCGGCCAGTGCCCGGGGCCCCTCCTGCACGCGCACGCCGCCGGTGTCGAAACCGATTATCAGGGGCACCGGCGGCAGGCCGCGGCGACGCCGCCCGGCCCCCCCGGTGAGGCCGCGCGCCAGGCCGGCGATCACGCTGGCCTCGCGCACGCCGATCGTGCCGCCGCGGACATGGCCGTCGCTCAGGGCTAACCCGACGCGAACGCCGCCGATGTATCCATAGCCGAGAACGAACGGCATCTCCGGCGACACCGAGATCACGGGCACGAAGGTCCCGCGGTCCAGGATGGCCTCCGCCCGATCGCGGCTGCTGAGCGCTGAAAATGACCGGGTCACGCATCCTCCGGCAGGCACACGCCGAGCCGGGCGCTGCCGTGGTCACCCGGGTCTTGCTGGACGTGCGGAGCGGGCCGGCGGCGCCGTCATCCGCCACGCCGCACGTCGTCAGGCCGACGCCGTCGCTCCGGCGCGTCGCGGCGCGGAACGCGCGCTCGCCCCGAGAGCCCGGCGCAAATCGTCGGCGCGATCGGTTCTCTCCCAGGTGAAGTAGCCGTCTTCCGCTACGCGGCCGAAGTGGCCATAGGCGGCGGTACGGCGATAGATGGGGCGTTTCAGGTCGAGCGACCGAATGATACCTGCCGGCTTGAGTTCGAAGTGCTCGCGCACCAGGGCGGCGATGCGTTCGTTGGACTCGACACCGGTGTCGAAAGTGTCCACCAGCACCGACATGGGCTCGGCAACACCAATGGCGTAGGCGAGCTGGACTTCGCAGCGTTGGGCGAGGCCGGCGGCGACGATGTTCTTCGCAACATAGCGCGCCACGTACGCCGCGCTGCGGTCGACCTTGCTCGGATCCTTGCCCGAGAACGCGCCGCCGCCGTGACGGCCATAGCCCCCGTAAGTGTCGACGATGATCTTGCGTCCGGTCAGGCCGCAGTCGCCGACCGGACCGCCAACCACGAAACGGCCGGTGGGGTTCACGAAGTACTTGGTCTTCGCGTCGAGATACTGCGCCGGGAGCACCTTGCGGATGACCTCCTCGGTTACGACCTCGGTAAGGGTGGCATGGTCGACATCGTGGCTGTGCTGGGTCGACACCACGACCGCGTCGATGCGATGCGGTCGCCCGTTACGGTACTCTACGGTCACCTGCGATTTGGCATCGGGCCGCAGGAACCCGTACCGCCCCGCCTTGCGCACTGCGGCGAGGTGAGCGACCAGGTGATGAGCGAGCGTGATCGGCATCGGCATCAGCTCCGGCGTCTCGTCGCACGCAAACCCGAACATCAGGCCCTGATCGCCGGCGCCCTGCTCCTTGTGGAGTCCTTCGCCCTCGGTTACGCCCTGGGAAATGTCCGGCGATTGCCGGTCGATGGCGGTGAGGACCGCGCAGGTGTCGGCATCGAAGCCGACGTCCGAGGACGTGTAACCGATCTCGCGAATCGTCCCGCGGACGATTTCTGGATACGAAACCTGGGCCCTGGTGGTAATCTCGCCCGCAACCACCACCATGCCGGTTTTCGTTAGGCTCTCGCAGGCGACGCGGCTATCGGGGTCGATCGCCAGCAAGGCGTCGAGGACGGCGTCCGAAATCTGATCGCACATCTTGTCCGGGTGTCCCTCGGAAACGGATTCCGAGGTAAACAGGAAATCCTTCAATGCCATGTGTGCTCCTCCGCTGTGGGGTAGCCGATGCGTTAACGGCGTTCGGGTGTTTGCTGGCGCCCGCCTGATCACGTACCGCGAACCAGAAATAGTACAAGCGCGAGCGCTCAAGCAAGGCCGTCAATCCTCGTTAAACTTCTGTTCGAACAGGGCTTCAACGGCGGCCAGGGCCGCGGCGGCGTCGGGGCCCGAGCAGGTGACGTCGAGCCAGGTACCGATATCGGCGCCAAGGCTCATGACTCCGAGGATGCTGCGTCCGTCGACGGTCGTGCCGTCCCTAGACAGCTCGACCGCGGCCTCGAACGGGAGCACTGCCTGCACCACCTGCGCCGCCGCACGGGCATGGAGCCCGAGCTTGTTCTTGACTTCGAGGCGCTTCGAGATGCTCTCGTTATTCATCGCTGCATCGAGCCCGGCCAGGCTGTCCACCGCATCCGCGGCGACAACCGGGGCCCCGCGCGGGCGTCGGGGGCGAGGGCGTCCCTGCGGTACTCAGTACTTGTCGTCCTCTTCCCGAATGATGCGATACAGTTCTTCTCGATTCGGCGCCGCCAGCAACCGCTCTCGAAAGCCCGGGTCCTTCAGCAACCGGGACACCCGCGCCAGGGCCTTGAGGTGCTGCCCGACCGAATCCTCCGGCGCGACCAGGACAAAGATCAAGCGCGTCGGCTTGCCGTCGAGGGACTGAAAATCGACGCCGCCACGATGTCTGCCGAACGCGGCCAGCACGGTGGAAAGCCCCCCGAGCTTGCCGTGTGGTATGGCGGTACCGTCCCCGATTGCAGTGCTGCCGAGACGCTCGCGCTCCCAAAGGACCGCGTTCAACTGCGTAGCGTCGATCTGTGGATACGCGGTCGCGACGTGCTCGCAGAGTTCGCCGAGCACGGCGCTCTTGTCGACTCCTTGCAGCTCCGCGACGACCAGGGATTCCGGCAGGATTTCCGTCAGTTTCATGGCGATACGGTCCCCCGGGTCGCGCTGGCCGCGGCCCCGGGCGCGGGTCGTGCGCAGATCACGACAACTCCGGCACCAGCAGGCCGAAACCGCCGTCCTTGCGGCGGTAGAGCAAACTCACGGCGTCGGTGCTGGCATTTCGGAACAACAGGAAGTCCCGGTTGGCACGACCGAACTGGAGCACGGCTTCTTCGATTGACATGGGTTTCACCGCAACGCGCTGGGTGCGGATACCGGCCGGACGCGGCGACGGCCCGGCGGCTGGGGTAGCGCGGGGCCGCGTGCCAGCCCCTTTGCGTTCACGGATCTTCTCGGCGCGGCGCTTCACCTGCCGCACCAGTTTGTCGACGGCGAGATCGATCGCCGAGTACAGATCGTCCGTCTCTTCCGTCGCGGTCGTGTTCACATGATCGGCCGACACCTGCACTTCGGCAACATGGCGCCGCTTCACGACCGACAGTATCACGTGTGCCTCGGCGGCTCCGCGCAGCAGTTTCCCCACGCGGCGCAGCTTCGCTTCGGCGTGCCGGCGCAGGCCGTCGCTCGGGTCGACGTGTCGAAAGGTCACCATCACGTGCATGCAGAACTCCCCGCCACCGCTCAGAAGGCCCGCCGCCGTTTCGACGACGGCAGGACGCCCATCATCTCGCGATACTTGGCCACGGTGCGGCGGGCGATCTCGACACGCTCGGCACTGAGCATCTTGGCGATCTCCTGATCGCTATAGGGCTTCTCGGGCTTTTCCTGACTGATGATGGCGCGGATGCGATCCTTGACGCTCTCCGCCGACACCTCGTCGCCGTCGGCACACTGCAAACTCGACGTAAAGAAAAACTTGAGTTCGTAGGTGCCCTGCGGCGTATGAACGTACTTGTTGGCGGTGGCGCGACTGACGGTCGACTCGTGCATCTCGATATCCATTGCGACGTCCTTCAGGACCAGCGGTTTGAGTTGGCTGATGCCGTAGTCGAAGAACTCGCGTTGAAACCGAACGATACTCGACGTGACGAGGAACAGCGTGCGTTGGCGCTGCTGGATGCTCTTGATGAGCCACTGTGCGGCCCGCATCTTCTCCTGAATGTAACGCTTCGCGTCGGTCTGCGGTGCCTCGGTAAGCACGCGCCGGTAGAACTGGCTGACGCGCAGTCGGGGAAGGCCTTCGTCGTTGAGGGTGACCACCCACTCGTCCCCGACCTTCTGCACGAAGACGTCGGGCGTGATGTAGCGGATATCGCCGTCGCCGAAGTTGCGGCCCGGCTTGGGTTCGAGAGCCGCGATCTCGTGGGCCGCGGCGACGACCTCCTCGATGGTCGCGCCCAGCTCCCTGGCAATCCGATCGTAGCGTTTCGTTTCCAGCAGCGGCAGGGCGTCGCGCACTATGCGCACCGCCAGCGAGTCGCCCTCGCCGCGCGCGCGGAGCTGTATCAACAGGCACTCGCGCAGATCGCGTGCGCCGACCCCGGGCGGGTCGAGTTCCTGGATGCGCGTTAGCACCCGTTCGACCACATCGTATTCCTCGCCGGTCTGAAAGGCGATGTCTTCGATAGGCACCTGCAGGTAGCCGTCGCCGTCGAGGTTGCCGATCATGATGGCAGCGGCGGCTTCTTCCTGCGGCGAGAGGCCGGACATGCGTAATTGCCAGGTGAGATGTTCGGTGAGCGACGTTGCGCGTGTCAGGACGTTCTCGAGCGCGGGGCGCTTGTCCTCGTCGTAATCGGCCGCCGCCGCGGTCGCACCATGAAAGTCGTTGCTGTAATTCTCGAGATAGTCCTTCCAGTCGATCTCGCGCATGTTGCCCGCGTCGACCTGGAGCTCGCTGGTCGTATCGCGTTGCGGCAACTCTGCCGGCCATTCGTCGGCCGGTGTTCCGTCGGCTTCCGGCGCGGTGTCGACGCGCGGGGCGGGCGTTTCTTCGATGGTGTCGAGGCCCTCTTCGAGGATTGGGTTCTCCTTCAGCTCCTCGTCGATCAGGGTCTCGAGCTCGGCGCGCGACACCTGCAATATCTTGATTGCCTGGCGCAGCTGCGGCGTCATGATGAGCTGCGTTTGCAGCCCGACCCGCTGCGTCAGCGACATTCGTTGTTCGGCAGCCATGATCGTCGTTACAGCGTGAAGCCTTCTCCCAGATATAACTGCCGGGCCCGTGGGCTCGACGCGATTTCCTGCGGCGACCCTTCCTCGAGGACGACGCCGTCACTCAGTATATAGGCTCGGCTGCAAATCCCCAAGGTCTCGCGCACGTTGTGGTCGGTGACCAGGATCCCGATTCCTCGATCTTTCAACTGCGCCACTATGCTCTGAATGTCCAGTATCGCAAGCGGATCGATACCGGCAAACGGTTCGTCGAGCAACATAAAGCTGGGCGACATGACCAGTGCGCGGGTGATCTCCAAACGGCGGCGCTCGCCGCCGGAAAGCGCATAGGCGCGGCTGCGTGCCAGGTGGGCGATGCCAAGTTCGTTCAGCAGCCCCTGCAGCCGCTCGGCGCGTTCCTCGCGGGTCAGCGGCAGGGTCTCCAGGATGGCGAGGATATTCTGCTCGACGGTGAGCTTGCGAAACACCGAGGGTTCCTGGGGCAGGTAGCTGATCCCCTTGCGGGCGCGCACGTACATGGGATCGTCGGTAACGTCGGCGCCGTTGAGGTGTACGGTCCCCGAGTCGGGCCGGATCAAGCCGACCATCGCGTAGAAAGTCGTCGTCTTGCCGGCGCCGTTGGGCCCGAGCAACCCGACGACCTCGCCGGCACTCACCTGCAACGACACCGAGCGCAGGATCTCGCGGCCACCGAGGCGCTTGCACAACTTGTCGGCGGCAAGCACCCCTGCCGCGCCAGATTGCCCGGCCGTCATGGCGTCGGCGTGGCGCCCTCGGCGGGCGGGTAGAGGACCGCTCGTACGCGGCCGCTCCCGCCTTCGATGACGCTGCGCTCCTCGTCGAGATAAACCACCACGCGGTCGCCACTCACCTCGTTCTGTCCGTCGTGCAGCACTGCGTTGTCGCTCAGGACAACCGTGCGCGCGGTCTGGTCGAACACCGCCCTGCCGGCCGTGGCCCAGCGCTCGCCCTTGGACATGCGAACATTGCCCGCGGCGATGACCTCCTTGACCTTCTCGGCGCCGTCGAGCGCCAGGGCCACGGTCAGCGTGTCGCTTTGCAGTCGCAAATCGCCCTGGGTCGCCACCACGGCGCCGCGGTAAGTGAGAACGCGGGTCTTGTAATCGAAGTCGAGCGCATCCGAGGTGACCGCGATCGGCTCGCGGCCCGACGAGAAGGCCAGCGCGTCCAGGAGCGGATCGCGCGGGGTGGGCCGCGCCGACGGCTCCGGCTGCGCGGCGGTAATCCGCCCGGCGCCCACGGCCGCGGCCACCACCAGCAGGGCGGCCAGCGCCCACCGCCGCCGCGCTCCCGACTCATGCCGCATCGTCGCCGCCCGGATCAGGAGACGCGCCGCGGGGTTCGGTGGCCGGATTGAGACGCATCGACACCTGCCGCAGGATCGTCAGGCGCTGCGCCGCCACGTCGACCTCCATGCCCTCCCCTTCGAGCTCGAGCGCCGAACCGCGCACCGTGATCCGCCCCGGCGCGTCAATGCGCTCGCGGGCATGGTCGTACCGCGCTTCGTCGGCGCGGACTTCGTAATCGGCAAGTTGCACACGGATGTCGCCCCGTAGTTCGACGGCTATCACGTCGCGCCCGTCGAGAACGATCCGGCCCTCCTGTCCCCGCAACCCCACCGTTCGTCCGTCCTCGAGATGCCATTCGACGACGGCGTCCTTGACCACCACGGTACTGTCGCCTTCGAAAAACGACCCTTCTCTGGCAGCAACTTCCCAGACTGTCCGTCCGTTCTGGACCTTGACGCGGCGGAAGTCCCTGATGTGTTGCGTCACCCCCGGCAGGGCCTCGATCCCGTGCTTCAGGAGCACCTCGGGCCGCAGCAGGATGGTACGCGCCACCAGCGCAGTCACCCCACCGAGCAACAGGAGCACCAGTGCGAGGACCGCCCATCGCAAGCGTTTCCGCAAACCCATTAGCCCAGAAGATACGCCGCAGCGACGGCGGACCTCGTTACGTACCACCCGGTTTTTCGGCTGTAAAGGCGATCGTCCTCGATGTGAAAAGACGAAGAATTCCTGTTGCACAGGCGCGTGAGGCCGTGGTATGTCGCGCGCCGTTTCGACGAAAGGTACCGGGCGTCAAGGTACCGCCGTAGCAGATGTGGGGTCTGCCCGACACCGACACTCGACGGCCTGCCCGTTCGGCCTTTCCTGGGAACATAACGATTTCTCCTTTGGGTAAAGGGGGACAGCAGCATGGTCCAGGGCACCGTCAAGTGGTTCAACGGGCAAAAGGGTTACGGTTTCATCACCAAGGATGACGGACAAGACGTGTTCGTGCATTACTCGGCGATCAACGGGAAGGGCTTCCGCTCTCTCGACGAGGGCCAGCGGGTGGAGTTCGAAATCACCCAGGGGCCCAAGGGTCTCCAGGCCTCGAACGTCAACAAAGTGGTCTAGGCCACACCACCGGGCGGTGGACGCGGAACTCGCCGCCCGGGTGCAGACCATGAGCGCCACTCCGCGCGTGGAATTGCGTCGGGCCGTATCGCCCGGCGGCGGTCGTTCGCGCACCGTGTAATGTCCTCCCTTGCAGCCGCGTGGGGAGTTCACCTCTACACCGCCTGCGGAGCCGTGCTGGCGCTGCTGGCGTGGAGTGCCACCACGCAGGGGGAGTACGCGCTGGCCTTCGCCTGGATGGCGGTTGCGCTCTGTGTGGATTGCACCGACGGCACCCTGGCACGCCGCTTTCGGGTCAAGGAAGTATTGCCGGCGTTCGACGGCGCCCGCCTCGACGACATCGTCGACTATCTCAACTACGTCTTCATACCGTTGTTGCTGGCCATCCACGCCGGGATGTTGCCGGCCGGCGCGGCCGGGCTGGCCGTCGCGGGCATCCCCCTTCTGGCCAGTGGCTACGGCTTTTGCCAGATTGACGCCAAGACCGACGATCACTTCTTCAAGGGATTCCCCTCGTACTGGAACGTGGTGGTCTTCTATTTCTACGTTCTGCGCACGCCGGTGTGGTTCAACACCGCAACGCTGGTGTTGCTCTCGGTTCTCGTCTTCGTACCTCTCAAGTACTTCTACCCCAGCCGCACTCCGACCGCGCGCCGCGCGACATACGTGCTGGGGGCCGTGTGGGCGCTGACCTTCGTCTTGCTCCTGACCGGCTTTCCGAGACCGCCCCTCTGGCTGGCGTGGTTATCGTTCTTCTTCCCGCTGTATTACCTCGTCATGTCGGTACACCTGCACATCCGCTCGCAGCGACGCTGATTCTCGATTTTCGCGTTTCTGCGCACGGCGCGAAGAACTTCCCAGATGATCGACGAGCAGTACCCACCGTTCGTGCCGAGTAGCGCCATCTTTTGAGGCGCGTATCGAGGCACGTCTGGTGCGACCCCTCGATACGGACCCTGAACAAACGGGTCCTACTCGGGGCGAACGGGGAGTTGCGGCCATTGGGTTGCGCGCGGCAGCCCGCGCCGAGGTACACCCATTACCGGTCGGACGCGGCCGCTGCGTTGGGAATCGGCGGCAGGGGCACGATCCGCGCGGCGGCGTTCGGCTGATAGTACCGTCTGGCCTCGGGCAGCCAGGCGCGGATCTGGTCCTGGCGAGTGCCGTAACCGGGGTGGGTAGACAGGAACTCTAGAGGTTGCCCGCCCTCGCTGCGGGCCTCCATGCGCTGCCATAGTGCCAGCGCATACTCGGGTTCGTAGCCCGCCTTGGCCATCAGGATGAGCCCGATGTGATCCGCCTCGCTCTCCTGCGAACGACTGAAGGGCAGCAGGACGCCGACCTGCGCTCCCAGACCGAAAGCCTGCATGGCCGTGTTCTGCACGGCAGCCGACTGGCCGCCCAGACCGATCGCCAGGGCGACGGCGCCAAGCTGCACGAGTTGGGTCTGGCTCATCCGTTCGGCGCCGTGCCGCGCCAGAGCGTGGGCCACTTCGTGCGCCATCACGGCCGCCAGTGCTCCGGTGTCCTGGGCCACCGGGAACAAACCCGTGTAAACGGCAACCTTTCCGCCGGGCAGGGCGAACGCATTGACCTGCTTCGGATCGTCGATGACGTTGAACTCCCACTGGTACTCGGGCTTGTCGGCCACGGCCGCGATGCGATTGCCGACCTCGACCACCGGCGCGGTCAGCACCGGGTCGCGCACGATCTCTGCCTTCGAAAGCACCTGCTTGTAGGCGTCGGCACCGAGAGCCATCTCTTCTGCCGCCGACACCATTATCAGCTGCGTGCGATCCGTGTACGGCACCGTCGCGCAACCGGCGAACCCGACCAACACGACGGCGACGGCGGCCATCGCGGCGGTTGAACCCGCACGCTGCTTGCCGCCGGCAGGACGTCGTGCACCGTCCATAGTACGACTCATGATGCCAATCACTATAGTCCAACCGTCCGCGGGCTGCACGATCGCGCTCTTGCCCGGCAGGGGGAATCGGCTACTCTCGGGACCCGACGAAGAAACCGGACCGGCGAGGCCGTCGCCAGGGGGAATGCGATGAACGTGTCGATGTGGATGAAGGCGGTGAACGTCATTCCGCGTGTCAGCAAAGAGGAATGGCAGGGGCTTGACGTAATTTCGCGCTGGCTGATCGCGACCCGTTCTGCGGTTCTGGTCATGACGTTGATTTCGGCCGCCATCGCCGGCCTGCTGGCTGCCCGTAACGGGATGTTCCACCTCGGCCTCTGGCTTCTCGTCACGCTCGGCCTGCTGTTTGCCCACGCCACGAACAACCTGCTCAATGACATCACCGACCACATCAAGGGCGTCGACCGGGACAACTACTTCCGCTCCCAGTATGGACCGCAGCCGCTCGAGCACGGCCTGATGACCAGAAGTCAGGCCCTCCTGTACGCCGTGGTGACCGGCCTCATCGCGCTAGCCGCCGGATGGGCGCTGGTGGCTCTGCGCGGGGAAGCGACCCTCACCCTGCTCGCCGTGGGCGCCTTTTTCGTCCTCTTCTACACCTGGCCGCTCAAGTATATCGGCCTCGGCGAGGTGGCCGTGATCGTCGTCTGGGGCCCCCTGATGGTCGGCGGCGGGTACTACGTCGTTACCGGCACGATGTCGTGGAGCGTCATGCTCGCCAGCCTGCCGGTGGCGCTCGCGGCAACCACCGTCCTGTTCGGCAAGCACATCGACAAACTCGATGCCGATGCGGCCAAGGGCATTCGGACCATGCCGGTACTCCTCGGCGACGCCCGCGCCCGCCGCGCAACCATCGTCATGTTTACACTCGAATACCTCCTGACCATTGCCCTGGTGATCAGCGGCGCTCTGTCCTTCCTGTTGCTTGCCGTCCTCGGCGCCCTCCCCTGGTACTGGCGCGCCGTGCGCGTCTACCGGCACCCGCGGCCCGCGGCTCCGCCGCCCGAGTACCCGCCGAACATCTGGCCGCTCTGGTACTCCGCCTTCGCCTTCCAGCACACCCGGCGCTTCGGTGGCCTGTTTCTCCTCGGGCTGGCACTCGACGTCATCGGACGCCAACTCGGACTCCTCTAGCGGGACGCCGGGACGGCGTTTTCGCGCGCCCTGAGGCTGCTTCGTCGATTTCGTCGGCGGGGCACCTTTTCCCTGCCGCGGTTTGTTGCTAACGCAAAGCCGCGCACGGCCGCACCGCCGTCGCGCACGCACTAATCGATCGAGGAGGACCGCATGAAAATCGATGGAGCCGTAGCCCTGGTAACGGGCGGTGCATCCGGGCTCGGCGAAGCCACGGTGCGAGAGATCGTCGCGCGTGGCGGCAAGGCCGCGATCATGGACCGCCCCAACTCCAACGGCGAAGCATTGGTCCGGGAGCTGGGCTCCAACGCGATCTTCACCCCGGCCGACGTCACCAGTGAGGAGCAGGTGAAGGAAGCCGTCGCCAGGACCGCCGCCGCGTTCGGCGCCGTGCACGTCGCCGTCAACTGCGCCGGTGTCGGGGCGGCAATGAAGACGACGGGAAAGCAGGGGCCGATGCCGCTCGACATGTTCGAGATGGTGATCAAGATCAACCTGATCGGCACCTTCAACGTCATCCGCCTCGCCGCCACGCAGATGTTGGGGAACACCCCCAACGCCGACGGCGAGCGCGGCGTGCTGATCAACACGGCGTCGATCGCCGCCTTCGACGGGCAAATCGGTCAAGCCGCCTACTCGGCCTCGAAGGGCGGTGTGGTGGGCATGACACTGCCGATCGCCCGCGACCTGTCCCGCGACGGCATCCGCTGCTGCACGATCGCCCCCGGCACGTTCGACACGCCGATGCTGGCCATGCTCCCCGAACCTCAACGCATGGCGCTCGGGGCGGCGATCCCGTTCCCCTCGCGCCTCGGTCGTCCGAGCGAGTTCGCGCTCCTCGCCTGCAGCATCGTCGAGAACCCGATGCTTAACGGCGAAACGATCCGCCTCGACGGCGCTCTGCGCATGGGGCCGAAGTAGGCAATAAGCCGGGCCTGCGCAGTCAGGAAAGGCAGCGCCTTCCACCTGACAGATCTACGGCCCAACCCGCCGCCCATGTCCTATCGGCTGTCGGAAGAAGAGCGTCTGCTCCAGACCACGGTACGGGAGTTCGCCAACAACGAACTGGCGCCGCTGGTCGCCGACGCCGAGCGCACCGGCACCTTTCCTCGCGACCGCATTCTTCCCGGCATGGCGGCTCTGGGGTTGCTGTCGATCGGCGTGCCGCCGGAGTTGGGCGGCGTCGGCGGCACTGGCCTGATGCTGTGCATCGTAGCCGAAGAGATCGCGCGGGTGTGTGGCGGGTTTGCCATCGGGGTGATGGGATCGGTCCTGTCGCCCGCCGCACTGGTCAGAATGCGCGGTCCCGCCGCCGCCCCCGCCCTGCCGCCACTGGTGCAAGGCCTGACCCTGCCGGCCATGGCATTCACCGAGCCGGGGGCCGGGTCCGACCTGGCGGCCATCCGCTGCACGGTGACGAAGAGCGACCGCGGGCTCCTTCTCAACGGCACCAAGACCTTCATCTCGAACGGGCCCACCGCCGACGTGTACCTGGTCGCCGCAGTACGGTCCGAAGTCGCCGACAGGCCGCGCGCGGAACGTGCCCGCGGCATGGGTCTCCATGTCGTGCTGCGCGGCACCCCCGGCTTCACGATCGGACGGCCCCTTGCCAAGCTCGGCATGCGCTCCAGCGAGACCGGCGAACTGCATTTCGAGGATGTTCTCGTCGCCAACGCGCCGGGCGTCGGAGCCGCAAGCGGTGCCGGCGCCGGCCAGGCTCAGGGTTTTCGGGGCATGATGGAACTGCTCGACTTCAACCGCCTCTACATTGCGGCGCTGAGCATCGGCATCGGCCAGGCGGCCTTCGAAGCCTGTGTGCCGTATGTAAAGCAACGAGTCGCCTTCGACCGGCCGATCGGCCAGCATCAGGCGACTGGCTTCAAGGTCGCGCGCATGGCGATGAATCTCGACGCTGCACGCGCACTCGTGCAGCGGGCCTGCGAGCTGTACGAAGCCGGCGAGCGCTGCACGCGGGCGGTCAGCGAGGCCAAGCTCTTCGCCACCGAGGCCGCGGTCGCGATTACCGGCGACGCCGTCCAGATTCACGGCGGCTACGGCTACATCGAGGAGTTACCGGTCGAGCGCTACTTCCGGGACGCCAGAGTGGGAACCATCTGGGAGGGCACCAGCGAGATCCAGCAGCAGATCATCTGCCGCGAACTGGGCCTCTACTCCGAATGACGGTTCCCGTTCGTGGCGACGGTTGTAGAGCCGCCGCGGTAGCTCGTCCCTGCTGCAAGGACCCATCTTGCGCAACCCGGGCCAGCGTCCTACGATCCTCCGCGAGCAACCTCGATCCCGCGAAGCGCGCCTCCCCCCCCCTCCCTTGACCCGCCCTTTGCCTGCTTCGTATATACGGCGCGCTTGAGATCAGACGCGGTAGCTCGAGGGAGTCGAGTTAGTTCGAATTTTTGGCGCTATGCCCAACCGGCCGTCACTATGGGCCGCCCTCGTCGCCCGGCGTTTGGGGTCGTCTGCTTGCGCAAATTCCCTCGCGTGCCTGCGCGCGAGTTGAGGAGAGTCGGTGATGAGTAGAGACACGATTAGATGTCGCGGTGTGATGGAACGCGCCACGCCCACGCTCACGGCGGGGCCCTTTGGCGCAATGTTATCGCTGCTCGGGCGGGCGCTGGTGATCCTCGGCGCGGTGGTGAGCGGCGCGTTACCGGCCCTGCCGGCGGCCGGGTCGCCGGCACAGGACAACTTCAACGCATTCTGCGGTGCCTGCCACACGATCGGCGGGGGGCAACGCGTCGGGCCCGACCTCAAGGGCGCCACCGAACGACGCTCCCGCGAGTGGCTTGTCACGTTCATCACGAACTCCCAGGCGATGATCGCTGCCGGCGACCCCGACGCCAAGGCGTTGTTCGAGAAGTACAACAAGACCGTCATGCCGAACGCCCCGTACTCCCGGGCGCAGATCGAGGAGATTATCGACCTGATGGCTGGCGGGGGCGGCGCCGCGGCACCCGCCGTTGCCGCGGCCGAGGTGAGGATAGAAGCGACCCCCGAAGAAGTGACCAAAGGCCAGGCGTTGTTCCAGGGGACGCAACGTTTCGCCAACGGCGGAGCGCCGTGTCTGTCCTGTCACCATGTCAGCGGCGACACAGTCTTCGGCGGCGGCGTGCTTGCCAAGGAACTCACCGATGCCTTCTCCCGTATGGGTGCCGCCGGTCTCCAGGGCATTCTGCAGGCGCCCCCGTTCCCGGTGATGCAACAGGCCTACGCCACTCACGCGCTTACCCGCACCGAAATCAACGCGCTCACCGCGTACCTTCAGGAAGCCGGTGGACGTACGACGGCGGGGTTTGGCCAGCCGCGCGAGAACGCCGTGAAACTCGCGTTCAGCGGCCTCGGCGGTTTCAGCGTTCTAATGGTGCTTTACGGAGCCATCTGGCGCCGTCGCAAGTCGTATCCGGTCAACCACGACGTGTTCGCTCGCCAGGTCCGTAGCGAGTGAGCTTTCGCCGCTTCCGAGAATTCGCATCGTCAGGACATGGAGAACGAGAGATGAGTTGGATTCAGGACATCGTTTCACCCGAGACGCGGCAGTGGGAAGAGTTTTATCGCAACCGCTTCCAGCACGATCGAATCGTGCGCAGCACCCATGGCGTGAACTGTACGGGCGGCTGCTCGTGGCAGATCCACGTCAAGGACGGCATCGTGGTGTGGGAAACCCAGCAGCTCGACTATCCGCTGCTCGAGGACTCCCTGCCGCCGTACGAACCGCGCGGCTGCCAGCGCGGCATCTCGTATTCGTGGTACCTGTACAGCCCGCTGCGCATCAAGTATCCGCTGATCCGCGGCGCGCTGCTCGACGCGTGGGAAAAAGAGAAGCAGGCCGCCGCTGGAAACACCTTGCAGGCATGGGAAAACCTGCAGAAGAACGAGGCCAAGCGCAGCGCTTACCAGACCGCCCGCGGCAAGGGCGGCTTCCGGCGCGCTAGCTGGGACACCGTCCTCGAGCTCATGGCGGCGGCCAACATCTACACCGCCAAGCGCCACGGCCCCGACCGGGTCATCGGCTTCTCGCCGATTCCCGCGATGTCGATGCTGAGCTACGCCGCCGGCGCCCGCTTCCTCCAGCTCTTCGGCGGCGTCAATCTGAGCTTCTACGACTGGTACTGCGATCTCCCCACCGCGTTCCCGGAAATCTGGGGCGAACAGACCGACGTCTGCGAAAGCGCAGACTGGTACAACGCCAAGATGATTGCCGACATGGGTGCGTGTCTGAACATGACGCGCACGCCGGACTGCCACTTCTTCGCGGAATCACGGCACAACGGCACCAAAGCGGTGGTCTTCTCCCCCGACTTCAGCCAGGTGTGCAAGTATGCCGATCAGTGGGTGCCCCTGCACGCCGGCAGCGACGGCGCGTTCTGGATGGCCGTGTCGCACGTCATCCTCAAGGAATTCCACCACGAGAAGTCGACCCCGTATTTCATCCAGTACGTCAAGCGCTACACGGACAGTCCTTACCTCGTAAAGCTCGACAAAGACGGCGACCACTACCTCCCCGGCCGACTGCTGCGCGCCAACGAGATCAAAGTCTGGGCCGATCTCGAAAACGGCGACTGGATGTTCGTCAACGTCGACGAAAAGACCAACGAACTCGTCGTCCCCAAGGGCGCGATGGGGCATCGCTGGGGCAAGCCCGGCAACTGGAACATGCTGTTCGAGAACACCGTCGACGGCAAGCCCTACGACCCTCGCCTCACCTTCCTCGGCGCCTCCGACGATACCCTGCCGACCCAGTTCACCGAGTTCGGACTCGACACGAAAGCGGTGCGCCACGTACCGGTACGGTACATCGAAACGGCCGCGGGCAAGGTGCCGGTCACCACGGTCTACGACCTCATCATGGCCCAGTACGGCGTCGGTCGCGGCCTGAAGGGCGAGTACCCGAAGGACTACACGGATGCCAGCGCCGCCTACACCCCCGCCTGGCAGGAGATCATCACCGGCGTCAACAGTAAGACCGTTCTGCAGTTCGCCCGCGAATGGGCGAACACGGCAGCCGCCACCGAAGGCAAGTGCATGATCATCATCGGGGCCGGCATCAACCACTGGTACCATGCCAACCTGATGTATCGCTCCGGTGCGATGGCGCTCATGCTCACCGGCTGCGTGGGCAAGAACGGCGGCGGCCTCAACCACTACGTCGGTCAGGAGAAACTCGCGCCCGTCGAGTCGTGGTCGGCAATCGCCTTCGCCAAGGACTGGCAGGGTGCAGCCCGACTGCAACAGGCGCCGCTCTGGCACTACATCAACACCTGCCAGTTCCGCTACGACGGCCACTTCTCCCGGTACAACGCCGTGCCCAAGAACAAGTGGACGGCGCAACACACGGCCGACACCATCTATCAGTCCGTCCGCATGGGCTGGATGCCGTTCTACCCACAGTTCAACCAGAACTCCCTGTCCCTGGCCGAAGAGGCCGAAAAGAACGGCGCCAGAACCGACGAGGAAATTACCGCCTACGTCGTCAAGAAACTCAAGAACAAGGAGCTACACTACTCCGCCTCCGACCCGGACGCTCCCGAGAATCACCCGCGTGTGTGGTACATCTGGCGCGGCAACGCGATCATGGGGAGCATGAAGGGCCACGAGTACGCCCTCAAGCACTACCTCGGGACGCACAGCAACGCGATCGGCAAGGACTCGGACGAGCACCCCGCGGAGGTCAAGTGGCATGACGTGGCCCCGCTCGGGAAGATGGACCTGGTCGTCGACTTGAACTTCCGCATGGACTCGTCGGCGCTGTACTCCGATATCGTCCTGCCGGCCGCCTCCTGGTACGAGAAGGCCGACCTCAACAGCACCGACCTGCACTCGTTCATCCACCCGCTGTCGCAGGCAGTGGCCCCGGTGTGGGAGTCCAAGGCCGACTGGGACATTTTCAAGGCCCTCGCCAAGGCAACCAGCGACTGCGCCCGCGAGCACTTCGCCAAGCCGGTAAAGGACGTGGTCGCCCTGCCCCTCTCCCACGACACCCCCGACGAAATCACCCAGCCCACCATCAAGGACTGGTATCGCGGGGAGTGCGAGCCGGTCCCCGGCAAGACGATGCACAAGCTGACGGTCATCGAGCGCGACTACACCAGGCTTTACGACAAGTACATCGCGCTCGGCGACCGGTTGCGGGCCTCGGGGCTCGGCGCCCACGGCGTCAATTACGCATGCGAGGCGGAATACGACCATCTCGTCGCCTCCAAGCACTTTCCCACCGTGATCGTCGACGGGAAGGAGTACCCCTCGCTGCGCGAGGATCGCCAGGCCGCTAACGTCCTGCTTCACCTCTCCACGCTGACCAACGGCGCCCTGAACCTGCAGGCCTACCGCAATATGGAAAAGAAGACGGGCCTACAGCTCGTCGACCTCGGCGCCGGCAACGCCGACGTCCGGCTCTTCTACGAGGACCTGCAGGCGCAGCCGCGGCGCTACAACACCTCGCCGGTCTGGTCGGGCCTGATGAACAACGGTCGGGCCTATGCTCCGTACACCTACAACCACGACCGCCTCGTGCCCTGGCGCACCCTCACCGGCCGCCAGCACTTCTACCTCGACCACGACCTCTACATCGCCTACGGGGAGAACCTGCCGACCTACAAACCGTCGCCCCGCCCCGAGGCTTACGGCGACCTGCGCGAAACCGTCAAGAGCGGTCAGGCACTCGCGCTCAACTGCCTTACCCCGCACGGCAAGTGGCACATCCATTCCACATACATGGACAACCACCGCATGCTCACGCTGTCGCGCGGCTGCGAACCGTGCTGGCTCAGCGAGGCCGACGCCAAGACTCTCGGCATCCAGGACAACGACTGGGTCGAAGTCTATAACGACCACGGCGTCTACTGCACTCGCGCCTCGGTGAGCTCGCGCATCCCGCGCGGCGTGTGCATCGTGTACCACGTACCCGAACGTACCGTCGGCATCCCCAAGTCGCAGATTCGCGGCCGGCGCGGCGGCGGGCACAACAGCTTCACCCGCATTCACCTGAAGCCCAACTACCTGAGCGGCGGCTACGGGCAGTTCAGCTACCACTTCAACTACTGGGGCCCGATCGCCCCGCAACGCGACACCCACGTGTTCATCAAGAAGATGACCAAGGTGGTCTTCTAGGAATAATCGAGGAAGGAACCGGTTATGGACATCAGATCTCAGGTATCGATCGTTTTCCACCTCGACAAGTGCATCGGCTGCCACACGTGCTCCATCGCCTGCAAGAACATCTGGACCGACCGCCGGGGCGCGGAGTACCAGTGGTGGAACAACGTCGAGACGAAGCCGGGAACCGGCTACCCCAGCAAGTGGGAAGATCAGAACATCTATAAGGGCGGCTGGGAGCGTAATGCCGGCGGTCGGATCGAGTTGAAGGGCGCCGGCAAGAAGAAGGGGCTGCTCAACATCTTCCACAACCCCTATCTGCCCAGCGTCGAGGACTACTACGAGCCCTTCACGTACGACTACCTCAACCTCATCGAAGCGCCCCCCGCAGACGATCAACCGACGGCACGACCGATCTCGATGATCACCGGCGAGCCCATGGACGTGCAGATGGGCCCGAACTGGGACGACGACCTCAGCGGCACCCCGGACTACGCACGCAAGGACCCCAACCTCGAGAAGCTCTCCCCCGCGGAACGCGAGGCGATGTTCCAGCTCGAGCGCATGGCGTTCTTCTACCTTCCACGCGTGTGCAATCACTGCCTGAACCCCGCCTGCGTCGCCTCCTGCCCGTCGGGCGCGATCTACAAGCGCGGCGAGGACGGCGTGGTGCTGATCAATCAGAAGGTCTGCCGCGCCTGGCGCATGTGCGTGACCGCGTGCCCTTACAAGAAGTCGTACTACAACTGGCACACGGGCAAGTCCGAGAAGTGCATCCTCTGCTTCCCGCGCATAGAGGCCGGCTACGCTCCGGCGTGCATGCACTCCTGCGTCGGCCGTATCCGCTATATCGGCGTCATCCTCTACGACGCCGACCGCATCGAGGCCACGGCCTCGGCACCCGACAAGGACATCGTAAGCAACCATCTCGATATCCTGCTCGACCCGTTCGACCCGAAGATCATCGACGCCGCCAAGAAGAACGGCGTCGCCGACTCGACGATCAAGGCAGCGCAGGACTCGCCCACCTACAAGTTCATCAAGACCTGGGGGATGGCTCTCCCGCTGCACCCCGAGTTCCGTACGCTGCCGATGCTGTTCTACGTGCCGCCCTTGCTTCCGGTCATGGCCTCGCTCGGCGCCTCGGACCCGGCACAAAAGGACAAGCTCAATCCGATCGCGAAGCGCTGGGACGACAACTGGCTGTACGACTCGAGCACGACCGAGTTCTTCGCCTCCGTCGATCAGGCCCGCTTTCCCCTCGAATACCTTGCGAGCCTCTTCTCCGCCGGGGATACCGATGCCGTCGCCTTGCGGCTGAAGAAGCTCATGGCCGTGCGCATCTATCGGCGCTGGAAGACGGTCGGCGACCTGTCGCGCGACAAGGTCGATGCGGCATTGCGCGAAACCGGCCTCACCGACGCGGCGGCCGAGGACATCTACTACCTCACGTCGCTGGCCAAGTTCGACGATCGGTTCGTCATTCCCCCGGCGCACCGCGAACAGGCGATCGAAATGCTTCAGTTCACCGGCGACCGGAAGGGCGAAGTGGGCTTCGGCTTCCGCGAGGCGCCCCGGCGGGGACTCTGAGGTGACGATGGCGCGCTACGATGCGCTCGCCCGGCTCTTCACGCACCCCGGCCCTGGGTTGCACGAGGATCTGCGAGCCGCGATCGAACTGCACGAACGCGACTACCCGGAGGCCGTCACGGCCCTCCGGCGCTTCGCCGACGTCGCACCGCTGAACGACCTGCTGGCCATGCAGGAGTTGCACCTCCGCACCTTCGACGTGCAGCCCATCGCCTGCCTCGATGTCGGCTACACCCTCTTCGGCGAGGACTACAAACGCGGGGCGCTCCTCGCGAACCTGAGCCGGGAACACATCGAGGTCGGCAACGACTGCGGCCTCGAGCTCGCCGACCATCTCCCGAACGTGCTCCGGTTACTGGCGAAATGGCAGAACCACGCCGTGCGCGAGGAGTTCGTGCGCGTCATGCTCGGACCCGCGGTACAGGAAATGGTGCGCGAATTCGAGCCCGACCGGATCGAGAAGAAAGAGAACCTCTACAAGCGTCACCACAAGACGGTGATCGAGAGCGCCGCCGGCGACCGGCGCTTCGCCTACCGCCATCTGCTCGCCGCCCTGGAAAGCATCCTGGCGAAGGACTTCGGGCCCTTCGCCGGCCTGCCGACACAGCGGGAATCGAAGTTCGCCGGCTCGGTCGGCACTGAAATGGGAATCGAAAGCTGCGGCTCAGGCGCCGCAGATCAATGAGGAGGTCACGATGGATTGGCCGAACATGCTGCTGTTCATCGGGTTGCCGTATGTTGCGATGGTCCTGTTTCTGATCGGGACTATCTATCGCTACCGCGTCGAGCCCTTCCAGGTCTCCGCACTCTCGTCGCAGTTTCTCGAGGGTCGCCGGCTGTTCTGGAGCACGATCCCGTTCCACATCGGGATTCTGGTGGTTTTCCTCGGACACCTCACGGCCTTCCTTATTCCGCGCGGTGTGCTCATGTGGAACGGCGATCCGGTTCGCCTGATCATCCTGCAGGTCACCGCCTTCGCGTTCGGCCTCAGCGTCCTGGTTGGATTGGTGGGACTCATCTACCGGCGCCTCACCAACCCCCGCGTCCGGATGGTCACCAACCGCATGGACATCTTCCTTGAGCTGCTGCTGCTGACGCAGGTGCTGCTCGGCCTCTGGATCGCCCTCGGCTATCGCTGGGGCTCCTCGTGGTTCGCCGCCGATCTGTCGCCGTACTTGTGGTCGCTCTTCCGCGGCGAGCCGAACATCATCGCGGTCTCCGCGATGCCGATTCCCATTAAGCTGCACATCGTCGGCGCGTGGTTGATTCTGGGCATCTTCCCGTTCACCCGCCTGGTACACATACTTGTCGCCCCCCTCCACTACATCAGCCGACCGTACCAGCGCGTCATCTGGTATTGGGATCGTAAGGCGGTGCGCGACCCGCGTACCCGGTGGAGCCAACACCGGCCGATCAGCAGCTGATGAGTATCGCCGAGATCAAACACCTCGCCACCACCGATCCGCTGCGGCGCCAGGTCGAACGCGGGCCCATCGACGACGAGATGTCGCCGATGGATCCGCCGGATGCCTACAAGCCGCCGGCGCTCGACCGCGTGCCGGTCGAGGAACTGCACCCCTTCCTACGCCGGTTCGTTTCCGAGCACGAACACCTTCTCGCGGAGATGGACCGGGTCGCCGCCGCGGTTCGCTCGGTTAAGCAGTCAGGGTTTACCCGCGAGGTGCATGGGGCGATCGAGACTTTCCTGAAAACCTTCGACGACGAGTTCGTCTCCCACAGCCGCATCGAGGAGACCATCTTGTTCGGCCCCCTCGCAGCCCGCTTGCTCGAAACCGGAGAGCACAGCAAGGGCCCCGAACCCACGACGGCGGTGGACCTGATGCTCGACGAACACCTGCGCGCCAACCGGTTGGCGGCAGTGGTCGCGGGCTGTCTCGTGATGGCACCCATGATCAGGGACGAAGACGCCCGGCGCATCGTGGTTGGGACCGCCCTTAACGAGACCATGAATCTCGTGGAGTTGCTGCGCCTGCACATCTTCCGCGAGGACGGCATCGTCTTCGCGTCGGCTCATCGTCTCCTATCCCCCGACGAACTGAGCCGGATGCAGGTGACAACGAGCCTGCGGTGACCGCGCGGGGCAGCGCCTCGGAGTCTTGAGCGACCGCCCTCGCCGTAGCCACCGCTGGAGGTGTCCCCGTGCCGTACGTCCGCCAGCCCTCGCGCTTCCTCGACGACGATCTGGATACCTTTCGCACGACCGTATCCGACTTCGTTGCCCGCGAGATTCGACCGCACGCCGCCGCCTGGGAAGCGGCGGGCCAGTTCCCCCGCCAGCTCTACCGCAGCGCCGCGGCGGCGGGACTCATTGGCCTGCGCTACGATCCTGTCTGGGGCGGCGGTGGTGCGGGCCACCTCGCCACCTGCGTTCTCTGCGAGGAGCTTGCCAAAGGCGATACCCTGGGAACCGCCGTCGGTCTGATGGCACAGTCGGAGTTCGCCCTGGCCATCGTCGCCGACGAGGCATCGGAGGAGCTCAAGCGCGCCGACCTCGCCCCCGCCATCCGCGGCGAGCTGATCGGCGCCATCGGCGTCAGCGAACCCGGCGCCGGTTCCGACGTCGCCGCGATCTCGACGCGCGCCCGCCGCGACGGGGACGAGTACGTGATCAGCGGCCAGAAGACCTATATCACCAACGGCACCCGGGCCGATTTCCTTTCGCTCGCCGTGCGCACCGGCGGCGAGGGCCCATCGGGCATATCGGTCGTCGTGTTTCCTACGGACACTGCGGGCTTCAGCGTCGGACGGCGTCTCGAGAAGCTCGGCGCGCGCGCGTCGGATACGGCGGAGTTGTACTTCGACGAATGCCGCATTCCGGCTGCCAACCTCGTCGGCCGCGAAGGCAAGGGCATGCGATACATCCTCTCGCACTTCGCCGGCGAGCGCCTGGTGATCGCGTCCCTGGCCGTCGGGTCGATGGAGCGCCTGCTTGAACTGGGGCTCGACTACGCCGCCTCGCGACGCGTGTTCGGCAACTCCCTCGCTTCTTTGCAAACGTGGCGGCATCGCTTTGCCGACATGCTCACGCGGCTCGAAGCTACGCGGCTCATGGCCTATCAGGCCGCCGACCTGCTCGACCGCCGCGACCCGGCCGCCGAGCGCGCCGTGGCAATGGCCAAGGCCTACGCCGCCGAGTCCGTCCAGTTCGTTGCCGCAGAGGTCCTTCAACTCCACGGCGGCTTCGGACAGATGGAGGAGTCGCCCATTCCGCGCTACTACCGCGATGTAGCCGGCTTCTCGATCGGCGCGGGAACATCGGAAATCCAACGCGAGATTATCGCTCGGGCGCTGTTTTGAACCACTCGCGCGGCACGGCTCGGAACGGGCGCCCGCCGGATGAATTTCGCTCCACGGACCGGCATTGGGGTCGCGACGCGGGCAACATGAATTGCCCGGCTAAACCGGCAAGCGAACTGCCAGCCCGCAAAGGCAGAGGCATCGCAGGAAAGGAAAGAGCATGAGCACGACCATTAGCGAGGCAATGCACGATGACCACCGTCACTGCGACGAGTTGTTCGCACGCGCTGAAGAGCGCGTCGCCGCCGGCGACTTCGCGGGCGGCACTCAGGCGTTCACCGAGTTCGCCAGCGCACTCGAGCGGCACCTCAAGCTCGAGGAGGAAGTGCTGTTTCCGGCCCTCGAAGAAAAGACCGGCGGACCGATCGGGCCGACGCAGATGATGCGCCACGAGCACGAACAAATGCGCCAGGCACTTGCCTCCATGCGCGAAGGGCTGACGGCCCAGAACGGTCAGGCGTTCCTCGGCCAATCGGAAACCATGTTGATCCTCCTGCAACAGCACAACTTCAAGGAGGAGAACATTCTCTATCCGATGATGGACCGTGCCCTGGGGGCGGCTGCGGCCTCGTACATCGCCCAGGTGCAAGCGCGCACATGAGCGCCACACGCTTCGTCGATGTCTGCGGCCTGGCGCCGCCCGAACCGATGGAGCGTATTCTCGAAGCCCTGCGGACCCTGCCGCAGGGTGAAACGCTGCGGGTCCATATCCACCGCCAGCCTTATCCGCTGTATGACATCCTCGCCCGCGAGGGGTACGCCTGCGCGACCGCCGCGCGCGATGACGGGACTTTCGAGCTGACGATCCGGCACACCGGATGAACACCGGAGCTCTATCGCTCGATCAGGCGCCGCCCATCTCCGTGCCGTGGCGCTTCTTTCTCACGGCGCCCCTTTTCGGGCTCGCCACCGCCCTGGTCCTGGCCTGGTACGGGCCCGCGATTCTCGAATCGCGGTGGTTGCCGGCCAGCGCGGCCGCGGTCCATCTCCTCACTCTCGGCTTCATTACCATGGTCATGGCCGGCGCCATGATGCAGATGCTGCCGGTGGTCGCCGGGGCACCGGTACCACATCCACGCCTGGTCGCCTGGGGTCTGCACGTGCCTCTGACCGCCGGCACCGTTGCGCTGGTTGGTGGATTCCTCACCGGCACGCGCGGCGCCTTCCTTGCCGGCGCGCTGCTGCTCGCAACCTTCGCCGTTGTCTTCGTCGCCGTGGTTGCCCTCAGCCTGGCACGGGCGAAGAGCGCGTTCGGCACCGTCAACGGGATGTGGGCCGCGCTGATTGCGTTCGCGGTCACGGCCGCGCTCGGCGTGCCGATGGCATGGTCATTTGGCCGGGGAGCGTTTCCCGCCGCCTTCGGGTTATGGCGCGACCTCCACCCACTGTGGGGGCTTGGCGGCTGGGTCGGTTTGCTGGTCGTCGGCGTCGGTTACCAGGTGGTTCCCATGTTCCAGCTAACGCGACCCTACCCGCGCCTCATGACGTGGGCGGTTGCGCCACTGGGGCTTGCCGGGTTGGCGGCTGCGTCGCTGCTGCCGGGAACGTGGGCGCCCCGCACGGCAGGCACCATCGCGGCGCTGGCGCTCGCGGTTTTCGCCGCCGCGACCCTGGTCCTGCAGTCGACGCGCCGGCGCCGACTGCCGGATGTCTCCCTCACTTACTGGCGTGTGGCCATGGCCTCCTTGGCGGGCGCGGCGTTGCTCTTCGTCGCGAGACCGGCGTGGCCCGCGGCCAATGCCGCGCAACTCGAGGTCTTTTCCGTGCTGCTGGCTATCGTGGGCTTCGCTCTTTCGGTGATCGAGGGAATGCTGCTCAAGATCGTCCCCTTCCTGGCCTGGTTCCATCTCCAGGCGCGGGCCGGCTTGTCGGTGCGGGTGCCGAACGTGAAGGATTTCCTGCCGGATCGTCCGGCCCGCTGGCAGCTCCGCGCGCACGTGGCGGCGTTGTCCCTGCTGCTACCGGCAGTGGGGTGGCCGGCGGCGTTCTGGCCGGCGGTTGCGGCGTTCGCGGCCTCGCAGTGCGTTCTGGGCTGGAACCTCTGGCGCACAGCCTGGCGGTTCCGCACGGCTCTGGCGCAGTTGGGCTGACCCTACACCCTGGCTTCCGGGTCGAACAGCTTACGGTGCTCGTCGACCGCGAAGCGATCCGTCATGCCGGCGATGTAGTCGGCCACCACGCGCGCCTGCGGCTCGCCGGCTTTCCAGCGCGCCGCGATGTGCGGCGGCAACTGCGCCGGTTCGGCCACATAGGCCTGGAACAGATCCGCGACGATCTTCTGCGCCTTGGTCGCCATACGCATCACTCGGTAATGCCGGTAGAGGTTCTGCATCAGGAAGTCCTTCAATTGCAGGCGTTTCTCCTCCAGCGCCGGGCTGAATCCGGCGAGCGGCTGCCCGTGGGCACGCACGGCGGCGACGCTGCCTATACCGAGGGTGGCGACCCGATCGGTCACCGTGTTTATGAGATCGGTCACGAACTCATCCACCAGCGCGCGCTGGGCCTGGAAGCGCCAGATGCGGAATCCGGCCCCCGGAAACTCGGCTGCAATCCGCTCGAACGTCTCACGCCATAGCGTCACTTCGTGCAGTTGTTCGGCGCTCAGGAGACCCGACTTGAGCCCGTCGTCGATGTCGTGCGTGTTGTAGGCGATCTCGTCGGCGTAATCGACGATCTGGGCTTCCAGGCACGGCGCCGCACCGGGGTCGAAGGCGACGGCCAGCGGTTTCTCGTACGGCGGCGAGTGCTTGACGATCCCCTCGCGCACTTCCCAGCTAAGATTGAGACCGCGGAAATGCGGATAGCGCTCCTCTAGCAGGTCGACGATCCGCAAGCTTTGCGCGTTGTGCTCGAACCCGCCGCGCTCGGCCATGAGGTCGTTCAGAATCCGCTCGCCGGCATGGCCGAAGGGCGTGTGGCCGAGATCGTGCGCGAGGGCCACCGCCTCGGCGAGGTCGTTGTTGAGGCGCAACGTGCGCGCGATCGTACGCGTGATCTGCGCCGTCTCCACGGTGTGGGTGAGCCGCGTACGGTAGTAGTCGCCCTCGTGGTTCACGAAGACCTGGGTCTTGTACTCCAAACGGCGAAAGGCCGTGGAATGAATGATGCGATCCCGATCCCGCTGGAACGCGAGACGGAAGGCGTGCTCGTCCTCGGGATGCGCTCGCCCACGGCTCTGCCGGCTGCGCATCGCGTAGGGCGCCAGGGCAGCATCCTCGTCGGCCTCGAGCCGCGCGCGATCGACGATGCTCATGGGCACTGACCCGGTGGTCGCCGTCCAGGCCCTCTGGTAGCCTTTGTCGTCATGAATACCCCCGCCGCCGAGCCGCGGTTCCGTGTCGGCACGGCCTCATGGACCGACCCGACGTTGCTGGCGGCGTCGTTCTACCCGCCCGAGGCGAGGACCGCCGAGCGGCGGCTGCGATTCTATGCGGCGCATTTCGACACCGTCGAGGTCGACTCGACCTACTACGCCCTGCCGAGCGAGCGCAATTCGATCCTCTGGGCCGCTCGCACCCCGGACGATTTCCGCTTCAGCATCAAAGCCTTCGCCTTTCTGACCCAGCATGCTGCCGAGACCCGCGCTCTGCCGCAAGCGCTGCGCGCGTCCTTACCGGCCGACGCCCTTGCCCAACCGCGGATCGAGCGACCGCCGCCCGAGGTTAGCGATCTGGCCTTCGACATGTTTCGCTCCGCCCTCGTGCCGCTCGACCGCGCCGGCAAACTCGGTTGCGTTCTCTTGCAGTTCCCGCCGTGGTTCGCGGCCACGCCCGCCCATGAAGCTTACCTCGATCTCTGCCGAGCGAAGCTACCCGGCTATCGGCTCGCCGTCGAGTTCCGTCATCGTAGCTGGTTCGGCCCACGCGCCGAGCGTACCCGCGCGTTCCTGGCCGAGCGTGACCTCGTACTCGTCTGCCTCGACGCCCCCGCGGCGCCATCGATTCCGCTTGCCCCGTTCGTCACGACCACGGACATCGCTTACGTGCGCCTGCACGGGCGCAACCGCGAGGCCTGGTTCGCGCGCCATCGGAGCGCCGCGGAACGCTTCAAGTACCTCTATTCGGACCGGGAGTTACGCGAGTGCGCGGAACAGATTCGCCGCCTCGATCGCGCCCGCACGATCTACGTCCTGTTCAATAACTGCTACGCGGACTACGGCGTCCGCAACGCCGCCACGATGCGCGGCCTGCTGGCGGGCGACGCACTCGGCACGGCGTGACGCCGGCAGCTACCGGCACTGCAGCCTGATCGCAATCGAGTGCGACAGGTCGTCTAGGTAGCCGATCCACCGGTCGGCCCAGCCGTACTTCTCTCGAAACGCGCGGCGCACCGCCTCGTGACCCTGGGGGTTGGGCAGCTCCGCAGCCGTGCACTGTACGACCCGATCGCCGCGGGTCAGCTCGACCTGCGGCCGCGCCCGCAGATGCGCCAGAAACGGCCGATCCGGATGCGCCGCCTCGATCAGCGTTCCCTGCGGGGTATCGGCGATCCAGATTCGCGTGGTGCGCTTGCTGCCGTCATCGGCAACCGTGGCGAGCAACACCACTTCCTTCGCCTCGGCCGCAAGCAGCGACACCGCCGCCACCACGGCGACCAGAAGGATGGCCGCGAGCAGTGCCCAACGCAGCATTCGTTCGCCTCCTCTCCGTCCGCTGTCGCCGCGAACCCCCTGCGGACACTACCGGTCCAACAGATGCGCACGCTCCGATTTCTCGAACTCCTTGCGCAACGCGTCGTAATCGGCAGGTGCGAGGGGCCGATACCGGTCGTCGCCGCGCCGCCGGTAGTAGACCTGCGTACCCGCCGGCAAACGCTGGAGGTCGAAGTGAACCTTCTTCATGTTGCGCACCAGCACCTTCTGCGTTTGCGTGTACTCGAAGTCGTCGACGACGCGCACGTAGTCCGGAAACCACTTCGGATCCAGACTCCCGCCGCTCACCTGGGCTTCGCACCAATCGAAGAACGCCTTGGGGTCGAACTTCGCGCCGCCGCGCAGCTTCACGGCGGCCATTACGTGCTCGTCCGAAACCGCGCACGGCACTCCGTAAGCCACCGCCAGCGCAACGTCCCGGTGCTCGGAAAGAATGCGGCCCACCTGGGCCGCGGAAAAATTCTCGCCGTCCTTGCGGATCCAGTCGTCCGTTCGCCCATCGAAGAACAGATAACGCCTGCCATCCCGTTCGAGGATGTGCCCGAGATCGCCGGAGTGGTAGACGCCGTCGCGGTACTTGTCGCTGTTGGCGCCCGGATTGTCGAAGTAACCCTGAAAGAGTGCCGTATCCTCGGCGACCCGGCAGATCTCGCCGACGCACTGCTCGTAGTTCAGAAGCTTGCCGTCCGGACCGATCTCGGCCGGCGGGCACTCGCGGCCCGCGCTGTCGATTATCTTCACCGCGGTATCGGTTATCTCGCCGACGCTGCCGCGCGGGTCGCCTCGGCGCCGGAAAGTGCTGATGGCAGCCTCGGTCGAGCCGTAAAGCTCGAACATGTCATCGAGACCCATCCAGGCACTGAACTTCTCGATGTCCGGCGGCGCCGCGCCGTTGCCGACGGCCCAGCGCAACTTGTTGCGCGGATTCCTGGTGATCTCCGCCGCGATGCGCGCCTCGTCGCCGCCGTACTCGCGCTCGATAGCGCCGAGCACGTAGTGCACCGGTTCGCCTACGTAGTTCCAGAAAGTTGAACCGTACCGCAACACGTCGGGCACGAACTGACTGGCGCTGAAGCGCTCGCGGATACCGAGACTGCCGCTCGCCCACAGTGCCGGCATAAGACCGAGGAAGATGGAATTCGAGTGGAACAGCGGCATGCAAGCATAACCGACATCGTCGGGCGTGAGGCCCAGATTCGACGACACCCCGAGGCCGATGCCGCAGAGTTTCATGTGGTTGTTGTTGATGCCCTTGGGCAGACCGGTGGTCCCGGAGGTGTAGATGATCATGAGGTTGCGATCCGGGGCGACGTCGACCCCGGGTGCGTCGAGCGACTTCTCGGGACCACCGACCTCGGCTGCCACACAGGCTCGCAGATCGACGCTTGCCGGCACCTTGCCCCCCGGCTGCGTTGGCAGCACGAGGATGTTCTCCGGCGCGATCGCCGGCAGCTCTTGCCTGACGCGCTCCACCTCGGGCAGGAAGCGCTCGTCCACGATGAGAATCCGCGCCTGCGACTGATTGATGACCCCGGAGAGCACGCCGCCGCGCAGGCCCGTGTTGACGCCGAACAGCAGTAATCCGGCATAGGCACAGCCGCCGTACAACGCCAGGAGTTCGAGGTGGTTTTCCAGGATCATGGCGACGTGCCCCGGACGTGCATCGTCGATCGAGCCGAGGCGGCGCAACAGGAAGTGCCCCGTGCGCACCGACTCGTCACGATACTGGCGATACGTCCAGGTGCGGTCGCCGTGCATCAGGAAAATCTTCTTCTCGAGCGCCGGGTGCTGTGCCCGCGCCTCGATCTGGCCGCCGATGGTAAACGGCGCGGTGATTGCGATTGGTTCTGCCATAGCTCCTGTTCCTCGGTGAGTCTCGTGACCGGATGCAATTGGCGTCGCGCCCGCGGTCACTGCGGCGCAAGCTGTCGCAGAAACGTCTCGGTCAATTCCTGCGGTACGTTCTGCGGCAGATTCAGCAACCCGGCTCCCATGCCGCAGTCATGCCACTCCGCCAGCTTCTCCTTGCAGTAAGCGAGCGGCCCGCAGATGCTGATGGCATCCATCAGCTCGTCGCTGACGGCGGCGGCGGCTTCACGGCGCTGTCCGCGGTTGTAGAGATCACGCACGAGGTCGGCGTTCTCCTTGAAGCCGAAGCGGCAGAACATCTCGTGGTAATAGACGCCCATGCCACCTATGTAGAAGGAGACGCCCGGCTTGACCAGCGCCCGCGCCGCCGCGCGATCGTCGATGGGCACGCAGGCCACAAACGGCGCCAGCTCTATTGCCGCCGGGTTTCGCCCCGCCGCCCGCGCCCCTTCCGCCACGAGGGCCAGACCTTCCTTGAAGCACCTGTACGGCCAGAAGGTCGGCAACCAGCCGTCGGCGATCTGCCCGATCTCCTTAACGGCCTTCTCCTGGAGCGAGGCGACGTAAACCGGAATATCGGGGCGCAACGGCTTCATCTCGAGCTTGAAGTGGCGGAGCGCGAACAGCCGACTGAGATCCGGCGACAACCGGTCGCCGCGCCAGAGCGTGCGCATGATCTTGATACTATCGCGCATTCGGGTCAGCGGCTTTTCATAGGGAACGCCGTGGAAGTTTTCGACGACGACCTTGCCGCTCGTACCGAGCCCGAGGATGACCCTCCCCTCGGAGATCTCGTCGAGCGTCGCCGCACTCATCGCCAGCAATCCGGCCGACCGACTGAACACGTTGGCAATTCCGGTGCCCAGCTTGATCCGCTTCGTGTGCACCGCGATTTCGGTGAGCAATTGAAACTGCTCGTATGCCCAGGCTTCCGGTATCCAGATCGAGTCGTAGCCGAGGTCGTCGGCAAGCTGGGCTGCGCGCAGCACCCCCTTGCGGTCGTACCCCTTCCAGAACGGCACAATTCCCAGCTTCAAATACATCTCCGGCTCCTCCACCGCGGATCACTCGATTACGGTTCACCGCGCGGCGGCTCCCGACGCCCGCGGGCAGTCGCGACCCGTGCTCCGTGGTCGGGGCTCCGTGTTCGGTTCTCAGCGGGCGAACTTCGTCGAATCGTCCGGGGCTGTCAAGCCGGGGACGGCGGCGGGGCGATCAGGCGGTACACCGGCTGCGGTTGCTGGAACCCTTTCAGCGCCAGCTCGCCGACCGGCTCGGCGCGGCAGCCGTTACGCAACTCGGCCATGACTCGGCCGCTGATCAGGATCTCGCCGCCACCGGCCGCATCCGACAGCCGTGCGGCAAGGTTCGTCACATTACCGATCACGCTGTAATCGCGCCGGCCCTCGTAGCCGACGAACCCGCAGGTGGCGTATCCCGTGTGGATGCCCATGCCGACGTCGATGGCGTAGCCCTTGCGCCGCCACTCGCCCCGCAGCCGCTCGACGTCGCCTCGCATCGCCAGTGCCATCGCGACTGCCCGGTCCACGTGGTCGGCCTGCTCGACCGGGTCGTTGAAGAACACCATCAAGCCGTCGCCCGCGAATCTCTCCAGGGTGCCGGCGTACTCGCCGATGCGCCGACCCATGCATTCGTGGTACTCGGCCAGCGTGGCCATCACCTCTTCCGGCTCGACCCGATCCGAAAACGACGTGAAGCCGCGCAGGTCGGCGAACAGGACCGTCACCAGTTTGCGCTGGCTGCGCAGCTCGGCTGCGCCGCCGCGGGCCATCACCTGGTCGATGACCTGCGGCGGGAAGAACCGCTTGAGCTCCGAGAACTCGCGCTCGCGCAGGTCGAGGCGTTGCGCCGCCTTCACCCGCTCGATCGCCTGCACCGCCTGCTGCGCCACGGTCGAGAGGGCATCCAGCTCGGCGCTGCCGTACACGTCTCCGGTCGTACGCGCGCCTACGGCCAACCCGCCGATTACACGCCGGTCGTCGAGCACCGGCAGTACCGCCTCGGCGCGCAGGCGGTCAAAGGCGCGATAACACTCCGCCCGGATGTTCGTGTACTGCGGCTCCACGGCGATATGGTCGCGAAAGATCTCCTTCCGCGTTGTCCGCAGGAGCTGCACCACGACCTCCTCGGCGAGATTCCGTGGCGCTGCACCCTCCACCCCCGCCGTCCGCACCTGTTCGCCTTCGTCAACCACGCCGGAAAGCAGAAAAGCCACGGCGTGGCGCGCGTCGCAGATGCGCCCGGGAGTGCGCGCCAGCGCCGCGAGTACCTGATCGATATCCCTCGCCGCCTGCATCTCGGCACCGATGCTGCGCACGATCTTCGGGTAGCGGTTGCGTTTCGGGTACAACATGGCGTCGAGCCGGGCGTTGAACCGTGGCCATACGTAGAGGAGCGGAAAAAGCAGGACCGCAACCGCGTACGGATTGGCGGCGACCAGCAGGACCGCCACCAGCGTCAAGACGAACACCACCGCGGCGTAAATGACCGCCCGCTGCACCGCGACTCGTGCGTTGAGCAGGTCGTGCCGCACGGTGATGTATCCCAGGGAAACCAGAAACAGGCTAGGGGTCGCATACGCGATGCGCATGTCGATGACGAGGATGCCAAGCGTGTTACGCATGAAATTGACGACGGTGAGCGGCAACACGCCGGCCGCCGTGCCGAGGACGAGTATGCGGGCGCGTTGCGCCACCAGCGGGTCGCGGCTCCGGATGGCAAGGAAGAGGTTGCGCGCCGTGAGGCAGAGCATCGCCGCCAGCAACACCGACGTATCGAGAAAGCCGCCAAAGTGCTTCAGGATGCCGACCCAACCCGAGGACCATCCCAGGAACTGAAGCAGGCCAAGGCCGATCCCCCCGGCGTAAATGAGCGGCACTATGCGCGGACGGCGCACGAGAACGGGGTGTACGACCGGGAATGCCAGAGCGACATGAAACGGGGCCACGGCGCTGCATCCCACCATGAGGCGGAAGTACAACGCCTGCCAGACATCCTCCTTCGGCAAGTGCAGGAGCAGCACGCTGAGTTCTCCACCCACAAAGCAGCAGACGGCCAGCAGCGCCCAACTGCTGGCTACATAGGGTCGCAGGAGGAACGTGACGATCCCGACAACAAAGAACAGCGCCCCCAGACCGAAGGTCGTACCCTCGGCGAACAGGGCGTCCTCCCAGGTCCACAGACGCACCGGGAGCGTCACCTCGGCGATACGTCCGCCGGTCTGTCGTAACCTGAGGGTGTTGGTCGATCCCACGTCGCGCGCCAGCGTTGGCGGAATCGCCTCCTTCAGAGCGACACCGGTCGCGGCGATACCGTTGACGGTAAGGATCTGGCCTCCGCCCCACAGCCCGGCCGCCGCCGCGTCCCAGCGGGTGGGCGAGACGTTGTTGCCCTCGAGCGAGAACCCGACGTCAGGCCGGCCGATCCGCCCGGCCTTGTCCTCGAGCGCGAAACCTACGCCGATGCAGTAAGCGATCGCCAGCAGCGCAAACAGCGCCTTCTGTCCGGACGTGCCGTCACGGAATCGCATCGATCCCTCCCCCGGTCGCCACGGAGTCTACCCGATTTTCCCACCGCACCGCACGCGCGACCCGCTTAACCGCCCGCCCTCGGTTCGAGCGAATACGATTGAGCGCCGCGGACCGCCGCGATAAGCCTGATTCCTGACAACCATGGACAGCCGACCGCTCAGAATCCACAGGTTCCTGACCGGAGTGCGGAACGCCGGTCCGGCATACCTCGCAGGCCTTGCGTATGCGTGCTGCCTGCTGACGGCCGCGAACGCACGCGCCGCGTGGCAGCCGGCGGAAATCGACCTGGCACGGCCCCGGGTTCTTTACCGTGCCGCCGAGCGCGATCTCGTCCGGGACCGCCTCGGACGCGAACCCTACCGCAGCGTTCTTGCGGACCTCCTCGCGCGCGCCGCAATGGCCGACGGCATCGCGCTCGACGATCACAGCATTCCCAGCGCGCGTCTCAAGGCGCGTGCCGCCAAGAACCTCGCCTTCGCCTACGCCATCGACCGCACCATCGTCGACGGCGAGGTTACCCCTTTTCCGACGGTTGGCGCACGCGCGGCCGCGGGTGGGCGCGTGCGCGACCTGCTCGCCAACATGTACACCCGCTGCCGGCTGGCCGTGGATCCGCCCCTCGGAGGCTGGGACCGAGATATCAACACCTCCGAAGAACTGATTCAGTACGCCACCGCATACGACACGATGCTGGGCGCGGGCTACGACTTCGGCGCCGACGCCGCCCGCATCGAAGATCATCTCGTCACTCTGGCCGCCGAGCTGTATGACAATTACGCCAACCCCGGTTCCGCGAAGTTCTATACCAATCTCCACCAGAACAACCATCGCTCCAAGAGTGGTGCGGCCCTCGTGGTCGCCGGTATCGCCCTCGCCGAATACGTCGCCCCCATCGGAACCGACGAGCGCGGCATTCGCGATCCGGAAGCCTGGATCGACTACGGACTCGATCAGGTGGACGCAATCATGCGCTACGTTCTGGTCACCGGCGACGGCGCCTACGCGGAGGGGCCGTATTATTTCCGGTACGCCGCACAGAACCTCTTGCCGTTCGCCCGCGCGTGGGACCGCCTCGTCGGCGGACGTACCTGGCCCGTCGGCGGCATCGAGATCCCGAGCCTCTGGCGCCATCCGCTCTTTACGCGCAGTTTGCGCTGGGCCTTCGACATGACCTTGCCCGACGGTTCGCTCGCTCCCATCGACGACGGCAACCCGGGGCGTTCCTTCTACTTCGGGGCCGCTCCCGCTGCCGCGGTGGACGCTGCCGCCTTGGCCTGGCGCTGGGCCAACGCACCGAGCCGTCTCGAGACCGAGGGAAGCGTCGACCTCGCCGCCGACGCCCTGGTGGTCTACGACGACACGACCGTGCCGGCACCGCCTGTGGGCTCACCGACGGCCTTCTACATCGAGGGCGGCAACGCCGTCTTGCGCCGCGACTGGTCGAGCGACGCCGTGCAGGCCGTGGTGCTCGGCGAGCACGACACGGCGTCCGAGTTCGGCCGCGGCCGCGACGGCCGCGGTGTCGGACCCCAGTCGCACGAGCACGCCGAACCGGGCTCCTTCATCCTGCACGCCTTCGGCGAACGGCTGGCGATGGACCCCGGCTACTTGGATTTCGGCAGCCGCGGGGCCGTGAACAAGCCGGAGCACCATAACCTGATTCTGATCGACGGCTCGGGACCCGTCGACTACCTCGAAGCGTCGTTGCGGTTTCGCCGGCAACTTCGCCGTCCCCCCGCCGACGGCCACGCCACTCTGTCAGAAACGTTCGACACCGGGTTCCTCGATGCGGTCCGCGTCACCACCCGCTACGGCCGGCCGGCGGCCGGCGCCGCGTTGGTCTCCCGTCGCTTCCTGATGCCCGACCACGCCTACCTGATCGTTGCCGACCGCGTCGCCGTGCCGGGCGATCCGCCCGCGACGTTCACCTGGGTGCTCCACGGCAACGGCGGCGGCGAGAGCGGCGGCACCTTCGCGGCACAACCACTCGGCGGCCGCTGGACGCGCGCCCGGGCGCGTCTCGATGCCGGCATCGCCGTGGCGCCGACGGCTCCGAGTTTCGCCACGGCCGAAGGCATCCACGAGATTCCCGGCAACATACGCAGCACGCATACGATCCTGCACGCACACGCGACCGGAACCGCGCTGCACGCCCTTCAGGTTCTGTTTCCCAGCCGCACCACCGGTGCGACGCCCCCGGAGATCTCCTCGGTCGACATCTCCGACGCCGCCGCCCTGCGCGTACGCGACCCGGCAGCGGACAGGCAGGTGCTGGCGCTGTACCGCATGTCGCAGGGAACCGTCCTGCATCTCGACCCCGATTCGACCGGACTCCCGGCGCTCACGACCGACGGCCATCTGCTGCTCGCCGACGCGCGCGCGGACGGCGCCTTGCGTCTCGTCTGGGCAGAGGGAGCCAGCGCGATCCGGTACGGCTCGGTCGCCGTGGTTGCCGAGAGCGCCGGCGTGCTGGGCATCGCCCCGGACAAGGACCGGGCTGAACTGGTCGCCGCTACCGCCGATGCTGAAGCGGCCGTCTCCGGACTGCCCTTTGTCCCGGGGGCCGCCGACGGCGCCTGCGGCTTCAGCCTGGTCCCGGAAACCCCGGGCACGCCGCGGGCACAGGGAGTGGCGCTCGCTTCACCGGCAATCGAGCCACCGGAAGGGGGCGTTATTGTCCGACTCGGCCGCGAGCGCCGTGTCATCCTGCGAGCGGAGCGCGGCAACTCCGCCCCGGCGGCCGATCCCGGTCCCGACCGTCGCGTCGACGTGGGTGTGACGGTCGCGCTCGATGGCTCGGCAAGTTGCGATCTGGACGGCGATGCCCTGACCCCGCGCTGGGCTCTCGTGTCGGCGCCGGCAGGCAGCGACTGGACTCTACGCGGCGCCGACACCTGGAGGCCGTCTTTTGTGGTCACGAGTGCCGGCCCCTATCGTGTCCGGCTCACCGTCACGGATGCACACGGTTCCGCAAGCCGGCCGGTCGACGTGGTCGTCGTGGCTGGCCCCGAGTGCGGGGACGGTATGGACACCGACCTCGACGGCTGGATCGACACCGACGATCCGGATTGCAGCAGTGCGGGGGACACGAGTGAAGCCCCGAGCCCTCTCCCCTGCCCCAGCGACTGCAACAGCGACGGTCAGGTCATGATCGAAGAGGTGATTGCGGCGGTAGCCATTGCTCAGGGCGAGGCGCCGCCGTCGACGTGCGCCAACGCTGACACCAACGCGGACGGCGCTGTAACGGTCGACGAGCTGATCGCCGCCATCGACCGGGCACTGAGCGGGTGCGCGGCAGTATCTCGCACGTAAGAGCATATCCTCTTGGATAAGGAAGCCCGAAGCAGATCTCGGGTCCAAAGTCCAAGGCCCCAGGTCCGGAGTCCAGTGCCCGCGACCGTGCGGGTTCGGAATGTACCTCACACCATCACAAGTGCCAGCGCGCCTTGTAGGCCTTGCACATTTGCGCCAACAGCACCTCGTACTCCGCATCGACATCGATCCCCAGCGCGTTGTCCCGGGCAATGGTGGGTGGGTTCACGTTGTCGATGTGTGCCGGCACGACGAGCACATAGTCGTACCCAACGACATGGGTCAGGCCAGGCGGCCGCCTTGGGAGTTGCCGGAATTTCGCGACCGTCTTAGCGGGATCGTCCGGCTTGTTTGCGCTGACCGCAAGCGGGAATTCGGTCCACAGTCTCTGGTCCCCCGTAGAAAGCCGCGGCAGTATGTGCTCCTTAAACTCGCCGGCCCTGCCCCTGAACATTGGCTTGATCCTGTCGGGCACGTTCAGGACACGATCGGCAACGCCAACGATGACGGTTGCAACCAAGACGGCCTCAGACTTGACGCGATGCAACACCTGAAGAGCCTCGTTGAGGTCGTCAAACCGCGCATCACGGTTTCGGTGCGCTGTCACGACTGACTTGTTCTCGACACAAATCCGGACCGCATCCAGGTCAGGTTCCCCGGCCGGTGTCGGCTCGGTGACTAGAAGGTCGATCTTCCGCTGGCGTGCGCCCGGGGTCCGGACGTTGAGCCAGCAACGAACTCTGTCAGCTTCCAGGTCGGCTCGGAGCACCTCACATTCCCCGGTCAGGTCGGCAATGATCCCGCGGCTGACAGTGTCCGAATGCGCTTCCCGTCGATGGTTGTGAAAGCCGCTCACCCTTATCTGCTCGACCACCTCGTCAAACGGCGTCCGCATCGAGCACTCTCAGGGGCAAGCCAAGCTGTTTACCAGTATTGGCGGCAGCGGGATCACCAGTCCGTCGGTTCGCAATCGTTGCAAGCCGGTGAGGAATTGGGAGAAGCTTGAGCACGTGACTTTGCACGCGCAGGAAGCCGTTCGCTGCCCTTTGACAATTGGAGGCGAGCCACCTCCGAGCAAGTTCGGAGTTCAAGTACTGACAGATTTCCTCAAGTGAGTCCGGGTTCTTCGGAACGATATAGTAGACGGAATGACGAGGGACGATGCCCCCGGTCCGGTCGAGCCAGAATCCGGGCTGCGCGGTGATGTCCTTGCACAGGATCTTGGGCCTCAGGATGACCGGCAACGGCGGGGTTTCGTGGAACGCGTACCAGGGTTTGCGTGCGACACATGTTCGCGCGGTCAACTTCGCTCTCCGCCCTGGATTCATCAAATACGCGTGGAGACCGCCAAGCTCGGACTCCTTAAGCAGCTGGCCGTTGCGCGTGTAGGGCACCAGCATGGCGTGGCGACCGTGCACTTCCGCGCCCGCCAACGTCAGCTCGCGACCGGCAACGGTCGGGTAGGCAAACGGTTTCAATTGCGGGTCGATCAGATCGTCGCGGAGCACGAAGACCGCATCCGCTCCCGTCGCGACACCGCAACTTACCCGCACGCAGATCTGGTTCAGTGTGGCGCCGCTCTTGGACGAGGAACTACCGTTCATCTGTGGAAGCCATGATGAACCGTCGCTTGACGGGGTGACGCTAACCGTCTCACCGGTTCTCCCGATCAGGACCGTTGGCCCCCTGCTAGCTGCATTCCGTACGCTGGTCACGGCCGGATAGGTGAGGAGCGTGCCGAAGGTGTTCTCCCCAACGAGTCGAATTTCTTCCAACTGCCTCCTTGCAAGGATTCTTCGAAGCGGCGCCGCCGTCTCGACGTACAGGAACTTCTCGGGCGTAATGAAGACGAGACGCCCACCTGGCTTCAGACACATCAGGGCCTGCTCGAAGAACAGGAGGTACAAATCGAAACGCCCACGCGCCGTCTCGTAACGCTGGCGGTAGCGGCTGCGTTCAGTCACAGACAGGCCGGTAATCGCGACATAGGGCGGGTTACCTACCACGAAATCGTACAGGCCTGCATCGCACGCGAGGAAGTCGTTCTCCCGCAACTCAACACTGCGATGGCGCTTAAGCCTTCGCCGGGCTTCAGCCAGCAGGCGGGCGTCTGACTCGACGCCGACGACGTGCGGGACGGCAAGGCCCCTTCGTTCGCACCACCGGATGATGCCCTCGATGAAGGCACCGGTGCCCGAACCAGGGTCGAGAACCGTGTGCTCCGGCCTGACATCCACGTCGCGAAACAGCCGGTCGACCATCAGGTCAACCGTCTCCATCGGCGTAGGTACGAAGGCTTTCATTTGGCAACCACTTACACGATCAGCAACTCGCGGTTCAAGGACACAACGACTCGCGGCGAACCCGGAACCCTCACCAACAGTATAACAGCCTGGTAACCTGACATCCCTCCCTCACCCTTCCGCCCGCTCTAGCCGGACCGCGATGTCGCGTGCGAACTCCGGGACCGCGAGACGAAGCTGCCCGCCGGCGGGGACGAGGCCGATGCCTTCCGTCGTTCCCCCGCCCCAGGTGTCGAACCACGTTGCCCGCCAGGTGCCGTCGGCGAGGCCATCGAAAACAGCCGTTGCACCCGTCACCACGGACGCGTCGGGTGCGCTCCACTGATGGCGCATGTTCTTCACCCAGGCGAGAGTCACCGAAGCGCCCCGCAATACGAACACCCGCAACGGCCGTCCATCGGGCGCCGTCGTATCTGCCGTCGTAACCGCGAACTCCTGACCCGCGAAATCGACGCCACGCACGAACGCTGCCACCGGTCCGAAGTGGAAGTACTGATCGCGCGGATCCACCACGTTGTCCCACCACCACGACATGCCCGTACCGAACGTCCCTCCCATAACACCGCTCCACAGAATATCGTGGAAGCCGTCTCCCCCGGGGTCGGCGGCAATAGTCTCGGCCGGCCCTCGGAAGTCGACGCCCGCCTCCGCGATCAGCACCGGCTTGCCGTAGCGCGCCAGCTTGCGCGCCTGACGCGGCAGCACTTCGGTAAAGTTCACGGCAATCCCGAACGAGTAATAGTGCCCCTGGGTGTAGTCGATCTCTTCCAGCTCCCAGAGCGCCTTGACCAGCGCACCCAGACTTACCCCGTCGCCCCAGGCGAGACTGGTCGAGACGAGTCGGTCGTAGGGATCGAGAGCCCGTAGCTCGCGCCCCATTTCCCGGTGCCAGTCGATCAGCGCCAGCCCCTCCGGCTGATCGGCGAGATCCACTTCGTTCCACAGCTCCCACGTCATCACGTTGGTCGCGTAACCCCACCGAGCCACTATGTAACGCAAGCGCTGGCGGAAGAGCCGCCGCGCCTCGGGATCGGTGAAGAACTCTCGCGGCCGCGCCAACGGCCCGCCGTTGGCGGCATTGTACGGGCAGTCGGCCCACTCCGAGTTGTTGCTCAGCGAGAAGGCGCCATGGTTCTGGATCGACAGCATGATTTGAATGCCGTGCCGGCGGGCGAGATCGACGACGTAGTCGAGCTGCCAGGCCCGGTCGAGTCGCGTCGTGTAGTTGCCCAGCGAACTATTGGCCACCGAACCGTCGACGGCCCGGGTTATCCATTCGAGACCGAACGCCCAGCTCGGCATCCAAAGACGGATGTAGTTGACCCCCTGCGCGGCCAGCCGCTCGATCCACACGTCGTAGGCGAAGGTGCCGCGCCCGTCGTACCAGCAGAGGTTTTCCCCCACCGCAAAAAACGGCGTGCCGTCGTCGTGTTCCAGATAACGCGGGTCGCGCGCACTGCGCCGCACAAGACCATGCACTCCGGGCGCCGCCGGCGCGACGATCAGCGCTTCCCATTCCGTCTCGGTCGTGCCCAACGGCGTACGCACGCGCCAACGCCAGTGCCAGCGGCCGGGCGCCGGTGGCGAGAAACGCACCCGCCATTGCAGTTCACCGGCCGCCGCGAGTTTCTCGAAGCCGCCTACCAGACTGCGCGTGTAATCGCGTCCGACGAATGCCGGGACTACCAGCACATCGCCCGCCGGCGACCGGAAATCGGCGTCGATCTCGACCGTCGCCGGATCGAATGGGTTCGCCTCGGCGACCGTCCGTTCGAGAACCGCTTCGAACGGCTCCCATTGCGTCGCCGTCGTTGCCGCCGTCGGGACCGGCGTCACACCGTCGTTGTCGCCGCACCCCCCGGCGCCAAGGCAAGCGGCGAACGCCCCGCAGAAGAGCACGGAGCGCGGAACACGTAACCCAGACACGGCACTGTCCTCTCACCCTCGGCAGCCGTCATCCGGGTTCTGTGCTCGCGGAACCACTCGCCGGGTTGGCTAGCTCCAACCCCACTTCTTCTTGTTCGCTTCGATTTCCTCGGCCGTCGGCTTCGGCTTCTGCTCGTGCTTGCAGACCTCGAAGTCGGCGGTGTGCTCCATCATCTTGTAGTTGAGGGGCGTGTCGTCGCTGAATACGTCCGGCACGGCGGCCTCCTCGAAGATCGCCTGCCACGGGCACTCCGGCTCGCAGGCACCGCAATCGATGCATTCGTCGGGGTGGATGTAGAGCTGATTCGGAAACGTCGCCGCGTCCGACCCCGTGTACTTATAGATGCAGTCGACCGGGCACACGGACACGCAAGCGGTGTCAACACAGTCCCTGCAAAGCCGAGTGATGATGTACGCCATCTGGTCCTCCTCGCTACCTTCCGCGCGCGCCCCTTAACGCGCACGGCTGCAAAACAGCAGAACTCATGGCCCCGGTCAACGGAGGCCGCCGGCCGAATGCGAGATCCCCGTTTCCGTCCGCGACCGCAGGTCTGTACTCCCGGCCACGTTCCGGTTAAGAACCGCCTGCCCGCCGGCGCCGGCGGGCGGCACGAAATCAGGGAGGCCATGGCGATGTCGTCCAACTCGGAGTCGTACGCAGGGTTCTATCTGGTCGGGTTCGCCGGTGCCATCGTTGGCGTCGCGATCGCGCTCGTCGTCTTCGGCGCCGGCGTCCTGACCGAACACCGCCTCAGTAGCGGGCACGCGCAGACCGGGCACGGTGCGGCGGCGGGCCACGAAAACCCGCCGGCGCGGAGGCCCTGACGACCTACGCGCCGCCCTTCGCTGCCCTGGCCAGAATGGCCTCCACGATCCGCACGACGTCGATGGTAGCGGCGATGTCGTGAGTACGCACCAACTGCGCACCATTGCGCACCGCCACGGCAGTCGCCCCGAGCGACCCTGCCAGCCGGTCGGCGGGGTCCTGCCGTCCCGTACAGTAACCGACGAACGACTTGCGCGACACGCCGACCAGCAGCGGATGCCCCAGAGGCCGCAGCGCCTGTAGTCTCGCCAGCACCTCACAATCGAAGGCGTGCCACGGGACTGCCGCCTGCCTGAAGAATCCGATGCCCGGGTCGAGAACGATACGCTCCCGCGGCAGCCCGGCCGCGTCCGCACGTCGCAGGGCCGCACGCAGGCAGGCGGTAACAACGCGCAGCGGGCTCGCCGTCGAGCGTTCCGTCTCCCGGGCCATGAGCACGACCCCGCCTGCCCGCCGTGCCACGCCAGCCATTTCCGGATCGCCGGCAAACCCGCTGACGTCGTTAACGATCGCGGCCCCCGCATCCAGGGCCGCCGCCGCCACCTCGGCCCTCTGCGTGTCGACCGAAACGGGCACAGCCACCGCGTCGCAAACGGCGACCACCGCCGCCAGTAGCCGGCGCCTCTCTTCACGGGCGTCGATCGACCCCTGCCGATACGGCGCCGTCGACATGGCACCGACATCGAGAATGTCGGCACCCTCCGCGACCATGGCCCGCGCCCGCTGCCGCAGGGCGGGGGCACCGCGGGTTACCGAACCCGCATGAAAAGACTCGGGACTGACGTTAATCACACCGACGATGCGCACCGGATAGCCGTCCCCGACGGCAATTCCGGCGAGCACGGCCCGGCAGGTCGCTGCAGACAGACGTACCTCCGTGTCTCCGCAGGGTGGGCCCTCGTCCCCAGGGGTCGCTCAGGACTGTCCGACGGCCATCACCTGCCCTTCCACTGCGGCTTGCGCTTCTGCGCGAAGGCCATGACCCCTTCCATCATGTCCTCCGAGCCGAACAGGGCGCTAATCAGTGGGTAGGAGCGGTTCCCGATGGCCTCTTGCAGCGGTACGCCTTCGCTGAGCAGCGCCACCTGCTTCGAGGCGCGCACGGAGATCGGCGAGCACTCCAGGATGGCGCTCGCCCAGCGCTCCGCGGCGGCCGCGAGGTCCGCGGCCGCCACGACCTCGTTGACGATGCCGAGTGCGTGCGCCTCCGGCGCCGTGATCGGTTTGCCGGTGAGCATCATGCCCATGGCGATCTTCGGCGGGATGAGCCGCGGCAGACGCTGCATACCGCCGGCCAGGGCAGCAAGCCCGACCCGCGGTTCCGGAAGCCCGAAGGTCGCCGTGTCGACAGCAACGAGGATATCGCAGCACAGTGCGATCTCGAAGCCGCCGCCGAGCGCCAGACCGTTGATGGCCCCGATTACGGGTTTGAAAAGATCGAAGCGGCTGGTGATGCCGCCGAAGCCGCCCTTACCCCACTCGCCGCCCATGCCATGCTCGGCGGAGTACTTGAGGTCGTTGCCGGCGGAAAACGCCTTCTCCCCGGCCCCCGTGAGGATCGCCACCCAGCACTCCGGGTCGGCGTCGAAATCGTCGAAGGCAGCGGACAGTTCCTTGTTCGCCGGCGGGTGCAGAGCGTTGCGCACCTCGGGACGGTTAATCGTGATCCTGGCCAGGCGACCCTGCTTTTCGTAGGTGATGAACTCGAACGCCATGTGCCGTACTCCTCCTGCGGACCCGCGCCGCCGGGCGCGGCCCGGATTGAAGTCGTCGCGCCGCCGGCGCGACCGCCGCACTATCCGCAACTGGCGTGGCGAGCGCAAGCAGGGAGGCCGGGAAGCGGAGACCGGCGGCCCCCACCGCGGCGCCGGCCCGGGTCGCCCAGGCGCAATCCACATTGCCCCGTGCTTGACTGGCTCCTGGACTGCGGCCTAATACCCGCGTCGCCCGGCGACGACACCGATCGGGGAACGGAGAACCAGGGATGAGCGAACGGACCATGCGCGCGGCGCGTTTTCACGGTGGCACTGCGGGGCTGCGCCTCGACCGGGTGCCGTGGCCGGTGCCGGGGCCCGGTGAGGTCGTGGTGCGCGTGGCGGCTTGCGGCATCTGCGGGTCGGACGTGCACTTCCTCGAAGGCATGCCGCTGCCGGCGCCGCTGCCGTTGACGCTCGGTCACGAGCCGGCCGGAATCGTGGAGACCCTCGGCGACGGGGTCACGGGGTGGCGGGCCGGCGATCGGGTAGCCATTCACCTGGGCACGGGTTGCGGCGCCTGCGCCACCTGTCGCGGCGGCAATCCCACCGCCTGTCGATCGATGCGCTCGCCGGGGCTGCACATGGACGGGGCGTTCGCCGATGCGGTGTGCGTGCCGGCCTCGTGTCTGGTGCGGGTGCCCGACGGCGTCGAGTTGGCGGCAGCCGCGGTGGCCACCGACTGCGTGGCCAGTCCTTATCATGGCATCGTCTGCCGCGGCAGACTCACCGCGGGCGAGAGCGTCGCCGTAATCGGCGTCGGCGGTCTCGGTGCCATGGCGGTGCGCATCGCCAGGGTTCTCGGGGCACGGCAGGTGATCGCCGTCGACCTTTCCCAGGTCGCGCTCGAACGTGCGGCGCAGCGGGGCGCCGACGCGTGCGTGCGCATCGCCCCGGACGAGGACCCTGCGCAGCACGTTCTGGCACTCACCGACGGCGGTGCCGACCTGGTGATCGAGTGCGTCGGGCGCGCCGACACCGTGGCTTCGGGCGTACGTTCGCTGCGTCCGGGCGGGCGCATCGTCGTGGTCGGGGTCGGCCTCGAGCCGCCGCGCATCGACATCCCGCAGGCATACTTCTGCGTGTTGGAGTTGACCGTCGCCGGCAGCTTCGCCTCGCATCCGCACGATCTGGCCGAGGTGCTGCGCCTCGAAGCGGAGGGCAAACTCGACATCCTGGGGTCGATTTCGCATCGCCTGCCGCTGGAACGGGTGGGGGAAGGACTGGAGATGCTGCGGACGAAGACGGGAGATCCGCAGCGGATCGTCGTCGAGATCGGGGGGTAACGGCAACGGCACGGTGGAGCGGGCGCTCCGCGCACGCTCGCTTCGTTCCAATCAACTCGTCTCGGCGAACGCGCGCGGAGCGCACGTTCCACCGGGGCTCTGTTCAATCTTCTCGTCTCGGCATGCTCTCTTCGTCGTTCATACCGCGCGAACGCCCCGACGACCCGAGGCCGTCCAGACGCGCGGCCATGTGGAACACCACCCAGGCGCCGCAGCGGTCGCAGTCGACGTCGTTGCCGTAGCAGCAGAATGGCGTCGTGAAGCGATCGCCGTCGAGGTAGAGCGGCAGTAGATGGTCGCGGGCCGGACACGCCGCGGTGACTCGCGCGGCGTGGGGTGGGAGCATGAGCTCGAGGCTGCGGGCGGTGTTGCGCACGAACCCCGGGTAACGCGCCTTGAGCCGCTGCACTTCGCGCACCGCCCCGGCGCGCTCCTCGTTCGTCGCCCACGCATCGGGGCCCGTGTCGCCGGCGCGCGGCACGTAGAACGAGAACGTCATCCAGCCGACCCGTGTCTCGCGTAGCGCGACCACCAGCTCTTCGAGGCGGCGTTCGTTACGCCGCGTCACGACGCACTGGGCCTGGACGGGGGATCCGAACCCGTCCGGAATCCGTGCCAGCGTCCGCATGACGCGACGGAAAACTCCGTCGCCGCGCAGCGCGTCGTTCAGGTCCTCCGGCCCGTCGAGGCTGATCACGTAAAGCACGTCGGGACCGAGGTCGATCGGTGGCGCGGTACCGTTGGTCGTGATGGTATTGCGACCGAAGAGGCGTACGCCTTTGCGGAGGAGCCCCGGCCGCAACAGCGGCTCGCCGCCCATCCAGAGTGCGTAGCCGATGCCGTGGCGTTCACGCAGCGCCGTCAGGGCTTCCAGAATATCCTCGTCACTCGGCTCGTCGCGGCTCGAGGCCGGAGCCTCGTTGGGGTTGCCGTCGCGAAACACGAAACAGTGCGTGCAAGCGAGATTGCAGCGGTTGGTAACGTTGACGATGACGCCCGGATAGCGCCCGTCGTCACGGTAGTGGCCGCTCAGTTCGGCACGGACCATCGATTGTCCTCCCGGCGCGGCGCCTGCCGCGGCAGCGCCGAAGCGCGATCGACCATAGCACGACATTGCTGCCCTGCACGACGCATCGCCGCCGGCCGCCCGGCCCGCACCATTTCCGCCGCCACCTTCCCCCTCGTACCACTTGACTCCACCCGCGCGCCGTGAAATGAACTTGATAATCATTCTCATTTCGTCCGGAGGAGTCTTCTCTATGATCGCCGTTCCGCCACGCCCGTCCCGCCTGTCCATGCTCGACCTGCGCCCCACCTTGTCGCACCTCGCTCCCCGGCCTCTCCGCGTGGCGGCGCGGTCAAGCGTGCGCCGGCGGGCACCGGCGGCACTCCTGCTGAGCCTCGCGCTTCTCGCCGCGTGCGGCTCGGGAAACGAGGCAACCCCCGCTTCGACACCGGATCCCAATCAGCCCCTCTCGGCGGCGGAGAAACTCCTCTCTCCCGAGGAACTCCTGGGCAAGCGTCTGTTCGAGGACACTAACCTCTCCGAACCTGCCGGACAGGCGTGCGCCTCCTGTCATGCGGAAGACCTCGCCTTCCAGGGCAACGCCGGCTCGGCAATCCCCGCAGTCGCCCAGGGCAGTCGTCCCGAGGCTCTCGGTGACCGCAATGTTCCGACCGCCATGTACGCGCTGTTCAGTCCGCCCTTCGCCCTGGTCGAGGAAACCACGCCCGAGGGCGAAATCGAGTACGTTCCGACCGGGGGCCAGTTCTGGGACGGCCGCGCCGACTCTCTGGCCGAGCAGGCCAAAGGGCCATTCCTCAACCCGCGTGAAATGAACAACCCTTCGGCTCGTGCCGTGGTGGACAAGGTCGCCGCCGGCCCTTACGCGCGCCTCGCCGCAACAGTCTGGGGCGACGGAACGTTCGCCGATACCGACGCGACTTACGAACGCATCGCGCAGGCGATCGCGGCCTTCGAGCGCACCGAACGTTTCCGTCCCTTCCGCTCCAAGTTCGACGACGTACTGCGCGGCAAGGCCGTATTCACCGAAGCGGAGGCGCGGGGCTTCGAACTGTTCAAAGATGCCGAGAAAGGCAACTGTCTCGCCTGCCATGTGGGCGACGAGGAGTCCAATGCCCCGGAGGACTGGCTGTTTACCGATTTTACCTACGACAATCTCGGCGTACCGCGTAACGCGGCAATCCCCGATACCGCCGACCCCACGTGGTTCGACCTCGGACTCTGCCGCCAGGACGGGCTCGAAAACAAGGTCCCGGCCGAATTCGACGTCGAGTCGTTGTGCGGGGCGTTCAAGGTTCCCACGCTGCGCAACATCGCTCGCACGGGCCCATACATGCACAACGGCTTCTTCAGCACGCTGCGCGACGTGGTGCGCTTCTACGTGACCCGGGACACGAGTCCGGAACTCTGGTATCCGGCGCACCCCGACGGCACCGTGGCGAAGTTCGACGACTTGCCCGCGGCGTTCCACGACAACGTCAACACCACTGAAGCGCCCTACGACCGTCAGCCCGGCGAGGAGCCGCGCCTCACGGACGAAGAGATCGACGCGGTGGTGGCGTTCCTCGAAACCCTGACGGATCGGTAACGGACCAGCCGACCCCTGTCTCTAGGTCCGGCCGGCTCCCCTCCCGGTCTCCCGCTCACGGCTTCGGGGCCATGAAGACCAGCAGGGCGAGGCGCTCGCTGCCCGCGTTGCGCACGGCGTGAGTCGCCCCGGCCGGCGCGAGGATCGCGTGCCCCGGGCCGAGGTTACGTTCGGCATCGCCGACGCGGAACGTGCCTGTCCCATCGAGGACGAAATAGATCTTGTCCGCATCGGCGTGCGCGTGCCCGGCCTGTTCCTGGCCGGGCTCGAGCCCGTAGACGTCGCAAAACATCCGTGGCGTATCGAACAGGTTCGTCTTCCTCAGCTTTTCCGGGCCGAAGGCTACCGCGCCCAGGGCATCCTTGAACACCTCCATTGCAAACCTCCGTTGTCAGCGCACAGGGTTGACTGGCGACGGTCATACCCGCTACGCAGGTCGGTGAACAGGTCAGTTCTTCGAGGAATTTCCAGGAGGCTACAGGCATGCGTCCGACCAGGGGCGATATGCAGGCTGCCCTGCAAGCGCACGGCAGTCGCATCGAGCGCTATCGACAGGGTCAACTCACCGACGATCAGTTCCGGGCCATTCGACTCAGTCACGGCCTCTACTATCAACTCGATCACACCAGCTACATGCAGCGCATCAAGCTGCCGGGCGGAATCGTCTCCGCGGCACAGGCCGACGAGCTTGCGGCGATCGCCGACGATTACGCGCGCTCGGTGCTCCACGTTACGACGCGGCAGGACATCCAGTTGCACTGGGTGACCATCGGCGACGTCCTGCCCATCCTCGAGCGCTTGCTGGCGGTCGGCATCTCGACGCGCGGGGCATGCTCCGACGCTCTGCGCAACGTCACGGCGTGCAGCCACAGTGGAGTATGGTCCGGCGAGTTGTTCGGCGTGACGCCCTACGCCTTCGCCGTCGACGAGTACTTCCGCTTTCACCCTCTGAACCTCACCCTCCCGCGCAAGTTCAAGATCGGCTTCGGCAGTTGCCCCTACGACTGCGTTCAGACGCGGGTTAACGACATCGCCTTCTTCCCCCACATTCGCGACGGTCGCCACGGTTTTTCCGTCTATGCCGGGGGCGGACTCGGCTCGCAGCCGCTGCTGGCGCAGCTGGCTCGCGACTTCATCCCGGCCGAGGACGTCCTGATCGTCGCCGAGGCCCTGGTGCGCCTTCACCACCGCGACGGGGAACGCGCCAACCGGCGGAAGGCGCGTCTCAAGTACGTGTTTCAGCGTCTCGGCGCGGCGCGTTTCCTGGCGGAAATGGATGCGCTGGTGGAGACCGTCGCAGCCGAACAGGGCGATGCGCTGCGGGCCGATCTGGTCGAGATCGTCGAGAGCTTCAAGCCGGCCGCGCCGAGCCTGCCGGGCGCGCCCGCCCCGTCGCCAACGGACGGACCGTTCGCCCACTGGTTGCGCACCAACACCTTTGCGCAGAAACAAGCGGGGTATTACGGAGCGATCGTCCGGCTGCCCCTCGGCGACGTGACCGCCGCTCAGCTTCGCGCCCTGGCGGAACTGACCCGACGCTACGGCGCCGGACAGCTACGCACCATGAACGACCAGAACATCATGGTCCCGTGGGTCGCCGGCGACCGCCTCCAGGCGTTCTACGACGGCATCCGGGCCATCGAGCTGGCAACACCCGACGCCCTGCACATCACCGACGTGGTTGCCTGTCCCGGAGCGGACTTCTGCAGCCTGGCGGTGAGCCGATCGATGAGCGTCGCCGAGGCGATTCGCAACGAACTGCTGGCCACGAACGGTAACGTGGAAAGTCTGGGCAACTTTCGGATCCGGATCAGCGGCTGCCCGAACTCGTGCGGCCAGCACCACGTCGGCGACATCGGGCTCACCGGCCTGTCCCTGAAGGGCGCCGACGGGCAGCATCACTCGCACTATTCGATGTTGCTCGGAGGCCGCGTTGGGGAAGATGCCTCGGCCGTGGGCAAACGCGTCCCGCTGCGCGTTCCGGCCACACAGGTGCCGAAGGTCGTGGCGGCGCTGGCCGACGAGTACCGTCGCACCCGCCTGCAAGGCGAGCGTTTTCCGGAGTTCGTCGACCGGGTCGGCGTCGACCGCCTCACCGAGGTCGCCAAGGCGGTGGCGGAGGTGCCGGCGCCGCGCCTGTGATACGGTCTGACGCACGATGGTGCACAGGCGCTCGCTTCTCGGAATGGGTTGGTCGATCGCGGTCGGTCTGGCCTGCCTGCAACTCGGGATTGCCGGTTGCAGCGACTGTAACCTCGAGGTCGCCACCACCTCGTTACCCAACGCCACCGTCGGCCTCGCCTACCAGTTCGGACTTCGTTCGCGGTGCGGCGGCGATGCGTGGTTCCTGTCCGACGGGCAACTGCCGCCGGGCATCGGTCTCCTCCAGAACGGCACCCTGCGCGGCGCGCCGACCGCCGCCGGCACCTACACCTTCGTCGTCGAGGTAGTCGACTACGACGGTTGGTACGCCGCCGATACGGCGTTCAAGGGGCTATCGCTGACGGTCGTCGACGCCCCGACCCCGCAGCCCACGCCCAGCCCCACCCCGACCGCCACGCCGCCACCGCCCTGAGCGATCGATGCGGGCACCCAACATGTCGTCTGGCAGCACGATCGAGCGGAGCCATGCCCAAGCCGTCTCTTCGGCGGCATGCCGCGATCAGTCGTCAGTCGCAACCGGGGAGCGCCGCGGTAAGAGATCGCCGACGGCAACGCTGGCGTCGGGAAACGCCAGCAGCGCAACGCGTTCGCCGGGCCCCACGGTCGTGCGCTCGCCGTAAAGACGCGCGACCGCGTCCGGGGTGCGAAAGACCTCGACGCACTCCTGCCGAAGGTTAACGATCCAGTACTCCGGCACAGCCGCCCCAGCGTAGATCCGCGACTTGGAGAGGCGGTCCTGCTTGAGCGACGCATCCGACACTTCGACGACCAGGAGTGCCGACCTCGGATGGATGTCGTCGTAGTCCTCGATCCGCCCCCTGAGCACGGCAACGTCCGGCTCGGGAACGGAGTCCGCACCGACGACGAGCGGCATCTGCTCGCGGATCACCGCACGGCTGCCGATCGCCGCACGCAGCGCGCATGCCACCCGGACGATCCCAGAGGCGTGCGGTGGGTCCATCGGCGGCTCGGCAACGATGACTCCGTCGAGGAGTTCGACCCGGTCGTCCTCATCGAGGACGCCCTTCTTCATCAACTCGAAGTATGCCTCGGCGGTATAACCGCTGTGCTCCGCGTACCGTTCGCCCACCCGTTCTGCTTACCACGCCTGGCCGGCAGCGCCAACGGATCGAGCGCGTTACGCATTGCATCGATCGCAGAACCCACCCCACCGGCACGGGCTCCCAGGCTCGCCCGTCCAGATTCCGACGTCCGCCCCCTCGACTCCGGACTCGCCGCCGCCCCCTTACCCGAGCAGCGTCCGCGCGATCACCTTCAACTCGAGTATCGGCTTCACTCCTTCGAAGATCGGCAGCACGTTCGCATCTACGACGTAACGCGAGATCGGAAACTCCTCGGCGTAGCCCCAGCCGCCGTGAATCAACTGACCTTCCTGGGTCAACCACACGGCGACATCGCAGGCGAACAGCTTCGCCATTGCCGCCTCCAGCGCGGCGCCCTCGTCCTTGTCCATCTCCAGCGCCGCCGCGTACGTGAGCTGACGGGCCGCCATCAAGTTGGTCGCCATCCGCCCCAACTTGTACTGCGTGAGCTGGAAGTTGCCGATCGGCTCACCGAACTGCTTCCGATCGCAGGCATACTCGGCCGTACGCTCGAGCGCCGCCTGTGCCAGGCCCGTGGCGCGGCCGCCGGTCTGCAACCGGCCCGCCGCAAAACCGCTCATCTGCAGGTAGAATCCCTTGCCGAGCCCCTCCTCCCCGCCGACGAGACCGTCGGCGGGAACGAAGAAATTCTCGAAGCTCAGCGTGAACGAGTGCATACCCCGATAGCCCGGTGTCGCATCGGCCTTGCCGACCAACACCCCGCCGCCCGGCTGTCGCATCTCGAAGCTGTGGCCGGGAAAGGTGTCCTTCGGAACAATGAACTGCGACAGGCCGCGCGCCCCCTTCTTCATGTCGGGGTCGGTACGCGCCAGCAGACAGATGACATTGGCCCGCCCGGCAAACGTACACCACGCCTTCGCTCCGTCGATCAGCCAGCCCTTTTGCCCGCCGGCCTCGCCGCGTTCGGCGCGGCACTTAACGGCAGCGACATCGGAGCCGGTATCGGGCTCGGTCACGGAGATCGCGACCATGGTTTCTCCCGAGGCGATCTTCGGCAGCCAGTGCCGCTTCTGCGCTTCCGTGCCACCCTTCAGAAGCGCTTTGGTGAGGATCTCGGGACGCGTAATGAGACTGCCCGCCGCCGCCAGGCTGCACCGCGACAGCTCCTCGGTGGTAACGATCATCGGCAGATTGCCCATGCCCTGTCCGCCGTACTCCTCCGGAATCGCCATACCGAAGAAGCCGAGTTCGGCCATCTCGCCGATGATCTCGTCCGGCACCAACTCGTCGTGACGGTGGATACGTTCGGCGATCGGCAGTACTTCGGCCTCGGCGAACTGCCGTACCGAGTCGCGGGTCATCACGGCCAATTCGTTGTCGATCCACGTGTGATTGACGCCACGCTGCTGCATGACGTGGCGGCCGATGGTCCGCACCCGCGCTTCCTGCACGCCGGCACGCACGATGCCCTTGACGGTCGGATCGGCCAGGGTCCGCCGCAACACGTCGTCGCCGAGACCGAAATCGTCCGGGTAGGTGTCGACCTGCGCGCTCAGACGCGCCGCGACGTCGGCGGCAAACACCGCGGCCATCTCCCCAATCGTGCCATCCCCTCCGCTACGCTCCAGCCCGCTCTCGGCATAGGCGAGCAAATCCTTCGCCGCGCGCACTTCCGTCGCGGCATAGGCCAGCCGTTCGGCGTGCACCTGCATGGCATCGATGTCCTTGCCGCCATTGGTGCGCTTCCGCCCCACCGCCAGCGCTTCCTGAACGGCCGTGTCGACCGCGTTAACCACTTCGCCGACGCCCTTTAGATCGACCGGAGATACGCTCGCTTCCGCCATCGCTACTCGCCCTTTCCTCTGAGGATTGACCCGCGCCCGCAACGGGCCGCGACGATGCCCCTGTGTACCATCGAGGGGCAACCCTGACCAGTACGCCCGCCCCATTAGCCTCGTCGCGCGTATGCCGCAGAGGCGCTTATTTGACCTTCGCAAGCGAAAAGGGTACCGGCTTTCGTTCGCCCGGCGCGCCGGCACGGCGCGGAAGGACGCGGCGGACCGTAGCTTCAAGAGCAGAGGACGGGTCGATGCGCTTTTACGAATACGAATCGAAGCGACTGTTCGGAAAGTACGGCATTCCCCTGCCGACGGGGTCGAAGGTCGCCAGAACGCCCGCGGAGGCCGGCGCCATCGCCACCGAGATCGCCGGCCCCGTGGTGCTCAAGTCGCAGGTGCTCACCGGCGGCCGGATGAAGGCCGGTGGCGTGCTGTTCGCCGAAACCGCGGCCGAGGCGGCGCGCGCGGCCGAGAAGATCCTCGCCCTCACCATCAACGGCCACAAGCCCCGCGGCGTGCTGGTCGAGGCGCGGGCCCCGATCGCCCAGGAATACTACCTCGGCGTGACCTGGGACGGCGTCAACCGCTTGCCCGTGATGATCTTCAGCGACATGGGCGGCATTGACGTCGAAGAAGTCGCCGAGAAGCACCCCGAGCATATTGCCAAGCGCAACTTCTCAACGCTCTTCCCGTTTTCCGACTTCATGGCCAAGGAGTTGATCGCGTCGATCGGCATCAGCGGTTCCGATCTCAACCGCCTGACTCAGATCGCCGCCACCCTGGCGCGGGTCTTCCGCGACCACGGCCTGACCCTGGCGGAGATCAACCCGCTGGTGCGCCTGCATGACGGGCGTTTCCTTTGCCTCGACGGACACGTCGACATGGAAGACGATGCCCGCGACACCCAGAAGGGGCTCCTCAGGGAGCTTGGCATCGATCCGGCCGAGAAGCGCCAGGCCCGTCCGCCGTCGCAATTCGAGATCGACGGGGCGGCGGTCGACGCCGTCGATCACCGCGGCGTCGCCGGCAACGTGGTCGAGTTCGACGGCGACCTGGGTCTGGTCATCGGCGCCGGCGGCGGTTCGCTGACCTTGTTCGACGCCATCCGCAAGCACGGCGGCCGGCCCGCCAATTACTGCGAGATCGGCGGCAACCCCAGCGTCACCAAGGCGTGCGCCCTCACCAAGCTCATTCTCGCCAAGCGGGGGGTGAAGAAGATCGCCGTGATGATGAACGTCGTCTCCAACACCCGTGTCGACATCGTCGCGCGCGGTGTCATCAAGGGGGTCGTCGAGTCGGGGTTCGACCCGGCCGAGAAGATCGCCATCTTTCGCATACCGGGGTCGTGGGAAACCGAGGGCTTCAAGATCCTCCGGCACTACGGCGTCGAGTACTGCGATCGCTCCGTTTCGATGTACGAAGCGGCCGGACGCGCCGTCGCCAAGATGAAGTGAAGGGGTAGCGGACCATGTCGATTCTGATCACCAGGGACACCACCTTCATCATCCAGGGCATCACCGGCCGCGAGGCCGTCAACATGACCCGGGAGTGCCTCGACTACGGGTCGAAGATCGTCGGCGGCGTCACCCCCGGCCGGGCCGGACGCGACATCTACGGCGTCCCCGTCTACGATACCGTGGCCGCGATCGCCAAAGAGAAATCCGTCGACGGCTCGGTCATTGCCGTCCCGCCCGCGTTCACGCGCGACGCCGTGTACGAGGCCCTCGAGTGCGGCATCAAGATATTGGTGATCGTCACCGAGCGCATCCCACGCTACGAGGTCGCGCAGATGGTCGAGCTGGCCCGCCTCCGCGGCGCCCGCATCATCGGCCCGAATTGCCTCGGCGTGCTGTCGCCCGGGGAAGCCAAGATGGGCGGCCTCGGCGGACGTGCCGAAGATGCCCGCAAGGCTTTCACCAAAGGCCCCATCGGCGTCATGTCGCGTTCGGGCGGGATGACGACAGAGATGTGCAACACTCTGACTGCCGCCGGGCTCGGCCAGTCGACTGCCGTGTCGATCGGCGGCGACGCCGTCATCGGCTCGACTTACGCCGACCTGATGCCGCTCTACGAGGCCGACCCGGAAACCATGGCGATCGTGATCTACTGCGAACCCGGCGGTCGCATGGAAGCCGAGCTGGCCCGATACGTGGTCGAGCGGAAGTCGCGCCTGCCGATCGTCGCCTTCATGGCCGGCCGCTTCATGGATGAAATGCCCGGCATGCGCTTCGGCCACGCCGGCACGATCGTCGAAGGCAAGGCCGATACCACCGCCGAAAAGATCGCCCGACTCGAAGCCGCCGGCATATCGATCGCCGAACGCATCGAAGATATTCCGGCGCTGGTCAGGAAGAGGCTGGGAATATGACGCGCACCGTCACTCGCGTGCGCGATCAGGCTATCACGGTGGTGGGCTCTTGAGCTGTCAAGGTGTTACCCGGTCAGGACTTGAAGGGACGTCGCATGGCGCTGTTCATTAACGTCGAGGTCGATGCCGCCGTCGCCAGGGATGGCGAGCTCGTCAAGAAACTCATCGAGGTGTGCCCAGTAAACATCTTCGCCACCGGAAGCGGCGGGGCGCTGCAGATCGTCGAGCCGAATCTCGACGAGTGCACGCTTTGCGAGCTCTGCCTCAACGCCGCGCCGCCCGGGACCGTGCGCGTCGTCAAGCTCTACGGCGACAAGGAAGTCCTCACCCGAAAGGCCTAGCCCCCCGGGGGTGGTTTGAACCGCCTCGGCGATTCCCCTACGCTGCGAGAGGGCGCGCCCGCCATTGCCCGACGCGCGCCGCGGGATAATCGAGGAGACCTATCGATGGCGGAGAAACAAGACCGAGCCGACCAGGAACGCTGGCGCCAACTCGCCACCAGGGAGCGCAAGGGCGCACCTCCGGACGAGCTGGTCTGGCACACCCCGGAAGGCCTCGACATCAAGCCGCTGTGGACGCGCGCCGACGTCGAGGGGTTGGAGTTCCTCGACACCATTCCCGGCGCCTTTCCGTTCCTGCGCGGCCCCCGCGCCACTATGTATGCCGGACAGCCGTGGACGATTCGCCAGTACGCCGGCTTCTCCACCGCCGAGGAATCCAATTCCTTCTACCGCGCCAATCTCGCAGCCGGGCAGATGGGTCTCTCGGTCGCCTTCGACCTGGCCACCCATCGCGGTTACGACAGCGACCACCCGCGCGTCGTCGGCGACGTCGGCAAGGCCGGGGTGGCGATCGACTCCGTCGAGGACATGAAGATCCTTTTCGACGGCGTGCCGCTCGACAAGATGTCGGTCTCGATGACGATGAACGGCGCGGTTCTGCCGGTGCTCGCCAGCTTCATCGTCGCCGGCGAGGAGCAGGGCGTGCCGCAAGCGAAGCTTACCGGCACCATCCAGAACGACATCCTCAAGGAGTTCATGGTCCGGAACACGTACATCTACCCGCCGGGACCCTCGATGCGGATCGTCGCCGACATCATCGAGTACACCAGCCGGCACATGCCGCGGTTCAACTCGATTTCGATCTCCGGCTACCACATGCAGGAAGCCGGAGCGACCTGCGACCTCGAGCTCGCCTTCACCATCGCCGACGGCCTCGATTACGTCCGCGCCGCCCTGTCCAAAGGCCTCGATATCGACGCCTTCGCCGGCCGCCTGTCGTTCTTCTTCGCCATCGGTATGAGCTTCTACATGGAAGTGGCCAAGCTCCGCGCCGCCCGCCTCCTGTGGGCCACGCTCATGAAAAAGCACTTCCAACCGCAGCAGGCGACCTCGTTGATGCTGCGCACGCACTGCCAGACTTCGGGCGCAAGCCTGACCGAGCAGGACCCGTACAACAACATCGTCCGCACCACGGTCGAAGCCATGGCGGCAGTCATGGGCGGCACCCAGAGCCTCCACACCAACTCCTTCGACGAGGCGCTGGCCCTGCCAACGGACATGTCGGCCCGGATCGCCCGCAACACCCAGCTCGTTCTCCAACTCGAAACCGGCATCCCCCGCGTTGTCGACCCGTGGGGAGGCTCGTACTTCATGGAGTCGCTCACGCACGCGCTGGCCCGCAAGGCGCTCGGCATCATCGAGGAAACCGAGGCGCTCGGCGGCATGACCAAGGCCATCGAGTCCGGCATGCCCAAGCTGCGCATCGAAGAGACCGCGGCGCGGCGCCAGGCCCGCGTCGACCGCGGCGAGGACATCATCGTCGGCGTCAACAAGTTCAAGCTGCCCGAGGAACCGGAGATCGATCTGCGCGAGATCGACAACTCCGCGGTGCGCGAGGCGCAGATCGCACGCCTGAACAGGATTCGCGCCACCCGTAACGCCGCCGCGGTCGACGCGGCCCTGAACGCGCTCACTACCGCCGCCGCCGCGGGCAACGGCAACCTGCTGGAGTTGGCCGTGGCGGCAGCCCGCGCGCGAGCCTCCGTGGGCGAGATCTCCGCAGCGCTGGAGAAGGTGTTCGGCCGTTATCGGGCCGAGATCCGCTCCGTTTCGGGCGTGTACGGCGGCCAGTACGGTGACGATGCGGAATGGGCCACTCTGCGTGCCGCGGTCGACAGGTTCGCCGACGAACATGGCCGGCGCCCGCGCATGCTGGTGGCGAAGATCGGCCAGGACGGTCACGACCGCGGCGCCAAGGTCATCGCCTCGTCGTTTGCCGACCTCGGTTTCGACGTCGACGTCGGCTCGCTGTTTCAGACCCCGGAAGAAGTTGCGCGCCAGGCGGTGGAAAACGACGTCCATGTGGTCGGCATCTCCACGCAGTCCGGCGGGCACAGGACACTCGTGCCCGAACTGATCGTCGAGCTGCGCAAGCTGGGCGCCGACGACATTATCGTGACCGTCGGCGGCATCATTCCCCCGAAGGACTATACCTTTCTGGAGAAGGCGGGGGTCAGGGCGATCTTCGGGCCGGGGACCGCGGTGCCCGCCGCCGCTCGCAAGATCCTCGCGCTGCTGGCACCCGACGGAGGACTGACAACGGATGCCGCCGCCGGCGCCTAGCAGCGCCCCGATCGCGCTGGACACTCTCGTCGACGGTATCCGCGCCGGTCAACGACGGGCGCTGGCCAAGGCGATAACCCTCGTCGAGAGCACCCGCGCGGATCATCAGGATGCCGCGCAGCGCCTGCTCGAAACGCTGCTGCCGCAGACCGGTAAAGCCACGCGCGTGGGCATCAGCGGCGTGCCCGGCGTCGGCAAGAGCACTTTCATCGAAGCCTTCGGTCTCTATCTCCTCGGCGCCGGCCACCGCGTCGCCGTTCTGGCCGTCGACCCGTCCAGCGCCCGTTCGGGCGGCAGCATCCTCGGCGACAAGACCCGCATGGCTCGTCTCTCCGCCGCCCCGGAAGCCTTCATTCGCCCGAGCCCGGCAGGAGGCTCGCTCGGCGGCGTCGCCCGCCGTACCCGGGAAGCCATGCTGGTGTGCGAGGCCGCGGGATACGACGTCGTCATCGTCGAAACCGTCGGCGTCGGGCAGTCCGAGTTCACCGTCGCCTCGATGGTGGACTTCTTTCTCGTGCTCATGCTCGCCGGCGCCGGCGACGAGTTGCAGGGCATCAAGAAGGGCATTTTGGAAATCGCCGATGCGCTCGCCATCAACAAGGCCGATGGCGACAACGTGCGTCGCACCGAGCAGGCCCGCGCCGAGTACCGCAGCGCCCTGCGCCTCTTCCGCCACGCCAGCCCCCACTGGGACCCCCCGGTCGTCACCGTCAGCGCCATCGAGCAACGCGGTATGGATACCGTCTGGTCGATCGTGCAGGATCACCGCGACAAGCTCACCGCCTCCGGAGAACTCGCGGCCAAGCGGCGCGAACAGCAGTTGGCCTGGTTTTGGAACATGCTCGACGCCGGACTCAAGACGCACTTCCTCGCCCGTCCGGACGTCGCGCGCCTGCTGCCGGAAATCCGCAAGGCGGTCGCCGAGGCCACCCTCACCCCCACCGAAGCCGCCCGCAGACTGCTGGCCCTGCTCGATCGCAACGGGGCGCCGCCCGAAACCGCCGGGGCGCCGCGGCGCACGCGCAGCGCCTGACCGCGCCGACCGCGATGCACCGTTCGACCCGGAATGCCGCGACCTCGACCGACCCGCGCGGGTTTCCCCCGTGGACGTGGAAAATCCCGGAGTACTTCAACATCGGCACCGCCTGTAGCGACGCTCACCTCGGAACCGACCGTGCCGATCGACCTGCCGTCGTCGTCGACGACGACACGCGCGGCGTACGCCAGCTCAGCTTCGCCGAGCTCGCGGACCGCACGGGGCGCTTCGCCCGGGCGCTGCACGATCGCGGCATCGGCCCCGGCGAACGCGTGCTCATCCGCCTGCCGAACTGCATCGAGTACCCGATCGCGTTTCTGGGCGCGATGAAAGCCGGCGCGGTTCCGGTGCCCACGTCGATCCTGCTCACCGCCGAAGAGGTTATCTTCCTCGCCACCGACTCCGGCGCCGGCGCCCTGGTGACCGACCTGGCGACGTGGAACGCCATGCACGTCGAGTTGGAGCACTTGCCGCAACTGCGCCATGCGTTCATCGTGGGTAACGGCCCACCCGCGCCGGCGCACCGGTTGAGCACCGCCAATCTCGCCGAAACGCTCGCCCGCACCGGCCCCTGCCAGGCGCCTTACCCCACGCGCGGCGACGACCCGGCGTACCTCGTCTACACCTCGGGCACGACCGGCTACCCGAAAGGAGTGCTGCACGGCCATCGCGCCCTGCTCGGCCGGCAGCCGTCGTCGGAGTACTGGTTCGACTTCCAGCCGGGCGGAGACCGGGTCTTGCACTCGGGGAAGTTCAACTGGACCTACGTACTCGGCACCGGCTTGATGGATCCGCTGTACCGCGGTCATACGGCGATTCTCCGCGAGGGAGTCAGCGATCCCGCCGCCTGGCCACGGCTGATCGCCAGGCACGCCGCAACGGTATTTATCGGGGTGCCGACCCTGTACCGGCAGATCCTGCAGAAGACGGCCTGCGGTCGGGCCGACGTCCCGACCCTGCGCCATTGCATGTGCGCCGGGGAGCAACTGACCCGGGAAATCCTCGCCGGCTGGCGGGAACGTTTCGGTCTCGACATCTACGAGGGTCTCGGCATGACCGAATGCTCGTACTACCTGTGCGAGACGAAGTCGCGCCCGATCCGGCCCGGTTCGGCGGGGTTCGCGCAACCGGGGCACGACGTCCGTCTCCTCGATCCCGAAACGCTGCGCCCGGTCCCCGTCGGCGAAGAAGGCGTTCTGTGCATCCCGCGCACCGATCCTGCACTGATGCTGGGATACTGGAATCGCCCCGAGGAAACCGCCGCCTGTTTCCGGGCCGAGTGGTTCGTCACCGGCGATTACGCCCGCTGCGATGACGACGGATATCTGTGGTTTCTCGGTCGCCGGGACGACATCATCAAGAGCTTTGGGTACCGCGTCTCGCCGGTCGAGGTCGAACGCGTGCTCAAGGATCACCCGGGAGTCGTCGATGCCGCCGTGGTCGGCGAGCCTCGCGCTGGCGGTAAGGTGCTCGTATCCGCTTACGTCATCCTCAAGCCCGACAGCGGGCTTGGCGTGGACGACGTACTGGCTTACGCGGGCGGCCGCCTCGCTTCGTACAAGGCACCACGGATCGTTTACGCCGTCGACGATCTGCCTCGCACCCGCAACGGCAAGGTGTCGCGCCGCGGCCTCAAGCCGGAACTCGCCGTTGCCGTGGCGCCGGCGCCTTCTTAGCCTTCTTGCGTTCGCGGGGTATTGCCTGTCCCGCACGTGTCTTGTACCCACAACAGTACGACAAGGAGGAAACGGGTGAAAGAATACGGACTGTTCATCAACGGCCAATGGGAGGCCGCGAAAGGCGGCAAGACCGCATCGACGATCAACCCCGCAACCGAGGAGCCCTGGGCCACCGTCGCAGTCGCCGATCGCGACGACGTGCGCAAGGCGGTCGCCGCCGCCAAGAAAGCCCACGACACCGGCGTCTGGCGGAACAAGTCGCCCGAGGAACGCGGCGCGATCCTGCAAAAGGTCGCCATGGCAATCTTCGAACGCCAGAACGAACTGGCCGAGGTGGAGGTCATGGACGGCGGCGGCACGATCCGCAAGGCGATGGCCATGGATGTGCCCGGCACCGCGCAGACCTTCATGCACTTCGGCCAGTTCATCTGCGGCGACGAATACAAGGCCATGCTGCAAGAGGACTACGAAGAGCAGATGCCGGTCCCCAGCCGGAACCTGGTCGTCCGCGAACCCATCGGGGTATGCGCCGGCATCACGCCGTGGAACTTCCCGATGATCATGGCATCGTGGAAGATCGCTCCGGCCCTGGCCGCCGGCAACACCGTGGTCATCAAGCCGGCTTCGGTCACCTCCGTGTCCACGCTGATGCTGGCGGAAATCTGTACGCAGGCCGGCGTGCCGGCGGGCGTGGTCAATGTGGTCAGCGGACCGGGCGGGACCGCGGGCGAGGAACTGGCGACCCATCCGGACATCGGCAAGGTCGCGTTCACGGGGTCGACCGAAGTAGGCCGGCGGATCATGCAACTCGCCGCCGGAACCCTCAAGAAGGTCACCCTCGAGCTCGGCGGCAAGTCGCCGAACATCATCCTACCCGACGCCAACCTCGACACCGCCGCCCTCGGCGCCCTGTTCGGCACGTTCATGCACCAGGGCCAGATCTGCGAGTCGGGCACTCGCGTGCTGGTCCACGAATCGATACACGATGCGTTCCTGGAGAAGATGATCGCCGGAACCAGGCGCATCCAGCTCGGCAACACGCTGGACCCGTCGACGAGCATGGGACCGGTGGTCAGCGCCGCACAGCGCGACACCGTCGAGCAGTACGTCAAACTCGGCCACGAACAGGGCGCCAAGTGCGTGATCGGCGGCAAGCGTCCGGCGGCCCTGCAGAAAGGCTATTACTTCGAACCGACCATCTTCGATGGCGTCGATAACAAGATGCGTATCGCGCAGGAGGAGATCTTCGGCCCGGTGGTGTCGGTGATTCGCTACAAGGACGAAGATGAAGCGGTGCGCATCGCCAACGATTCGGTCTACGGCCTCGGTGGCGCCGTGTGGTCGCAGAACAACGAGCGCGCCCTCGCCGTGGCGCGACGCATCGAGACCGGCACGGTGTGGATCAACGACTATCACATGATCAACATGCGCTTCCCGTTCGGCGGCTACAAGCAAAGCGGCGTCGGCCGCGAACTCGGGAAGTGGGGTCTCGCGGAGTATCACGAGGTCAAACACATCCACATCGGCGAGAACACGCCGCCCGAAGGCAAGATTTACTTGCAGTTGTTGTTGAACTGACGATCGTACCCGAGTGAACGAACTCGCAGCGGATTAAACGAAAGGCCTGAGCACCAGCACCCAAGCCCCGGGGAGGGCGAGCCGCGACCGTCCGACGCCGGCTCGCCCTCCCAATCCGATCTCTTCGCACGGCACGCGCATCCGCGGAATTGGTAAGTCAAGCACGATGCCTACGATCAGCATTACACAGCGCGCGGCCGAGGTGGTGGAGCGTTTGCGGCAGTCGCGCACGGGAGCGCTCACGTTCACCATCGACGGCGGCTGTTGCGAGGGTACTGCACCGCATCTATTCGAGAATGCCGTCATCACCTCGACGGCCGCGCACGCGGGGGAAGTCGCCGGCGTGCCGGTCTACCTGCAGGCCGCCATGGCCCCCCTCTACGACGACGCGGACGTTACCATCGACGTGATCGACGATCCGATGTCGGACTCGATGTCGCTGGAAACCGAGCTTGGCCTGCGCTTCGTCCTGCGCCAGAACCGCGCCTGCTCCCTCGGGTCGTCCGACTGACGGCCGTCGCCCACGTTGGGCTACGAGGTCAGCGATTCTTTGTATTGCGCGAAGAAATCCGATGGGGAGGGCGAGGCTCCAGCCGAGCCACCGTCCTGTCGCCGGAAATCGTCGCGCCCGGCAAAGAATCCGTGCACGTACGCGGGCCGGATGGGATGCGCGGCCGAGTACGAGTACGTATGCGAGCACGGACCATTGGGTTGCCGGCGAAGCCCGCGCTAGTCGTACGATTCATAAATGGGGGGCATTATCGTCCATCTCCCGCTCCGCCATGATAAGCCGATCGTGAAGGCGATGGAGATGCGAATAGCGCAGGAGATCACACTTACACCTACGGAACGATCCACGCTGGAAGGCTGGTCGGCAGGACGCGCGATTGCGATGCGTCAAGGCGAGCGGGCCAAGATCATCTTGCTGGCGGCCGACGGCCGGTCGAACCAGGAGATCGCGGCGCGTCCGCTGACGGCACGTAACCGGGGGCTTACCCCGCGAGGGGATTCTCCCACCGCAACCCCGGAAAGCGGGCGAAGTCGCCGTCGGTACTGCACAGCGTCAACCCGTGCTCGATCGCCAGCGCGGCGAGGTGGGCGTCGGCCACGAGCTGGGTGGAACTCGCCACTCCCCCCAGAAACCCGCCGAGGATTTCACGGTGACGGTCGGCCGTCCCCGGAATCCACACGTTCGGGAGGTCCAGCCACCGTGCCACGCGAGCCCAAGCATCCGGCATCGCCATGGGATTGGGAAAGATCCGCGGGTTCGTACCGATGCGGAGAAATGCCAGGAGACTCACCCAGGGCAGCCCGACCCGGAGCGGGTCATTGAGCCGGCCGTCCAGCCACGCCAGGGCTGCCGGGTGCTGCGGGTAGTCGGTGACGGTTGCGTACAGCAGAAGGTTGGCGTCGACCAGAATCACCGGAAGTCCTCGCCCTCGGCGAACGCGAGGACGTCGGAGATGTTGTCGAGGTTCTTGAGTCGTGGCGGTCCGAGCGACATCGGCTGCGTGCGGAACGGTTTGCGCGGCGCCGTCGCCCGCGCATCCAGGGCACTCAGCCCGGCCCGCAGCACCGCGTTGACGACCTGCTTGAGCGGCTCTCGCCGCCGGCGCCGGAGACGTTCCAGCGCGACCGCAACGTCGTCGTCGAGAGTGAGCGTGGTCCGCACGCACCACCGCATATTGGGTTGATGCCTTGATGTCAAGCCGAGAGTGCTCTGGCGCAGGGAAGGCAAACGACAGCAGGAGCAAGGTGGGTTCTCCGGCCGCCTTGCTCGATACCCGCGCTCCACTCGCCGCGCCGTGTGCGTCCGCGGGTCGACGGTGCGCGTAACCGGCTCAGACCGGGGTCGCTTCGATGCACACGAACGGAACGGTCAAGACCAGGCCGCCCGAGGCGCGCGCCGTCTCGTTGAGTCGCGCTTCGAGAACGGAGAAGATCTCGTCCACGTCGGCGCCGTCAGCCACCAGCCGCCAGGGACCGAGGAAGGCCAGGCGAATGAAGAAGTGATTGAAGAGGGCCGTGCCGTTCACGTAGCGCAGGGTGAACGTCGTCTCTTCGCAATGCACCACGGAGAATCCGTGCGCGGCCAGCCGATCACGCAGGAATGCGGGCGGCTTCCGCTTTGTGCGGATGTGCTCGTGCAGTTTCCGAATCGAGTCGTGCCGGCTCCGTTCGCGCAGCACCGCCTCGTACTGCTCGTAGAACTCCCGCATCGTATCGGGCAGATTGACGGTCAACACCATTTGCGAGGCCGCGCGCGCAACCCGCCTGCACTCGGCGAGCGAAGCGTCGAGGTCCGCCACGTTGTTCAGCCCGTTGTTGGAGACGATGGCGTCGAAGCGCCGGTCATGGAACGGCATCGACTCGGCCAGGCCGGCAAGAAATTCGACGTTGGCGGCTTGCAGCAGTCCGGCCTTCGCCTTCGCTCTAACGACCGCCGCATGCCAGGGGTCGAGACCGTACACCATGCCGGAGCCGCCGAGGCGCTGGGCGAGCTCGATGGCCGGAAAGCCCGTGCCGCACCCGACATCGAGCACGGTCAGCCGCTCGCGATACCGGAAGCGGTCGAGCAACGCCTGTCCGAACGGCGCCGACCAGATTGGGAGTTCGTCGAAGATCTCCGGCAAGCGCGGATCGTCGAGCCCGAAGGCGGCCGCGGTCGTCATCGGAAGTTGTCTACCGGATTAACCGGAAGAACGCACCCGTCGCCGCCCGGCCCCGGAGCCCCCCGTGTCCCCCCCTTTCCCCAAACCGCAGCATGGGGCAGAAAGCGATTATTCCACCGAAGGAGCGATCCCATGTTCAGCCACATTATGGTCGGGAGCAACGACCTCGACGCCTCGAAGAAGTTCTACGACGCCGTGCTGGGCACGCTCGGCCTGGGCCCTGGCATCACCGATGACAAAGGACGGTTCTTCTATCTCTCGCCGCACGGCGTGTTCGCGGTGACCAAGCCGATCGACGGCAAGCCGGCCACGGCAGCCAACGGTGGCACCATCGGCTTTAGCGTCAACGACCCGGCCACGGTGGACGCCTGGCACGCCGCCGGGGTCGCCAACGGCGGTACGACCTGCGAGGACCCTCCGGGGGTGCGCGAAGGCGGGCTCGGCAAGATGTACCTTGCCTACCTCCGCGACCCGGCCGGCAACAAGCTCTGCGCGCTGCACCGCATGGCCTGACCCGCATCCGGTCGGTTAAGGGAGTCCGCGCTGCGGCGAGGCGATGCCGGCACTCGGGCGGGAGTGTCGGCGTCCCTTCTGCCCGCGTCCACCTTCGTGGCAACGACCGACATTGACCGTCGGCGTGCGCCGCGTCACAGATTAGGGCGATGGTGAGCGCGGGCCTTACAGTTACGCGTCGCAGCGCGGCGTTGCGCGGTGTCGGCGTCATTCTTGCGGCCTCGCTGATGTTCGGATCGATGGCGGTCTGTGTGCGGGTGGCCGCCGCCGAAGTGCCGGCGCTGCAGGTGGCGTTCGTACGTTTCCTCGGCTCGTTTGCGGTGTTACTCGCGGCAACGCGCGGCCGCAACCTGCGGCCCCGGCCCGGCAACCTGCGGCCGCTGCTCCTGCGGGGCCTACTCGGCGGCAGCGCGATCTCCCTTTACTACCTCGGCATTGGCTGGGCGGGGGCGAGCCTGGCCACGCTGCTCCAATGCACGTATCCGGTATCGACAGCGGTGATTGCGACGACCGTGCTGGGAGAGCCGTTCTCCTCGCGCGCGGCCGCAGCACTTGTACTGAACCTGCTCGGCGTGGTCGTGGTGGTCGGCCCCGGGGGACCCACCGGCGGACAGGCGACCCTGGGGTGTCTGGCCGCGTTGGGCTCGTCGCTGTTTGCCGGGGGTGCGGTGGCAACGGCACGGCATCTCCGCGCTTCGGAAAACGCGGCTTTGATCACCACTTACTTTATGGCCGTCGGTGCCGCGATGACGGCCCCTGCTCTCCTCGTCGGCGTGAGCGTGCCGTCGCCGGCCGTAGCGCTGGCTCTGGTCGGCGTCGTGCTCACGTCGGTCAGCGGCCAGTGGCTCCTGCACCACGGCCTGGGGTACACCTCGGCTACCCAGGGCAGCGTCGCGGCGGCAACCACGGTCGTCACTGCCGCGGCCCTGGAGTCAGTCTCTTTCGGTACCGATCTCGGCCCGCACCTCATAGTCGGCTCGCTGCTCATGTTCGCTGCCGTCGGCCTGGTGAGCCGTCAGAGATGAAAGGACGATCTCTAACGGTGAGACCGCCGGCGGCTCCGCGCACCGTTGCCGCCGGGCTACGGCACGCTTCGCCCTCAGACCCCTCCGCCACCAGCGCAAAGAAGAAGTGGTCGCCGCGCCCGCGCGGCGCGTTGGTGCCCCCGATCCCGAGGCAGAGCGAGGAGGATAACGGCTTTACCTCGTCGTAAAGCACCCGGCGCAGCGGGCCCGGCAGGCGCGAGACCGCGTACTCCAGACGTATCGTTTCCGTATCGCGCCACCGCGAACGTCCCGGCGCGGCGGTAAAGCGGCCGGCGCCCAGCGCCGGGTGGAAAAAGAACCACCGGCTCCGAATGAAATCGACGCCGAACGGCAGCACGCGGAACCCGAGCCACTGCAAGAAGTGGGTCACCGGCGCCGCCGGGTCCGGTGCGTCGAGCCACGCGAGGAAGACGCCGCGGTAACACGCGCTCGGGACGGTTACTGCACGCGGGGCCGCGTACAGCGCTTCGATCTCGGCGACGCTGCATCGCGCCAGCGCAACCAGCGAGGGGGCGGGCGGCGGAGATACCCGCATCACCCGACTGCGATGCCCCCGGGCTCGAACGCGGCGGCCGGGTTCTCCCAGACGTGCGAGAGATCGACCATCGTCGGCGAATTGCACGACGAGCACCGTTCTGCGTCCGCGCGCAACTGGCGGAACCGCGGCATCTCCAGAATCTCCGCCAGCGGCGTTACGCGGATGTTGGCGATCGGCTGCGTGAGGTCGAGGCAATACTCGGCATTGCCGCGGCCGTCGATGAACATCACCAGCTTGGGCATATGGCAGCGGTATCCCGGTCGTCCGGAAATGAAGTAGTCGAAGTACCGTTCCGAGTTGAGAATCGGCGCACCGGCGCGCTTCTTTTCCAGGAGCGACGAGCAGAGCGCGCGCAACTCCTCGCGCGGCAGGCCCATCTCGGTCGCCACGATCGGAGCGCCGTCGCCGTTACGGTAGTCGGTAATGACGTCGAACGAGATCTGCACGTCGAGGCGCGCCGCCAGGTCGAGCAGCTCGTCGATCTCGTCGACGAGACCCTTTTGCACGCAGCAGTTGAACTGCAGCGAAACGTCCGGGTAGCGCTCCTTCACCATGCCCACGCCCTCGATGGCGCGATCGAACAAACCGGGAAGGCCGCGAATCGCGTCGTGCCGCTCGGGTTTCGCCGAGTCCAGGCTGATGATCAGCATGTCGATGTGCGGGAGCACCTCGTCCATCCGTTTCCGCAGGTACCAGCCGGTGGTGAACAGCAGGATCGACATCCCCGCCTCTCGCTTCATGAAGCGCACCACGTCGCCGAGGTCGCTGCGCAGAAAGGGCTCGCCTCCGGACAGCGCTGCGGCAACGAAGCCCGCGTCGCGCGCTTGCGCGTAGAACCGCTGCAGGTCCGCCAGGGGCACGTCCTCGCAGTCGTTGTCGCGCCACAGACAACTGGCGCACGAACACATACAGCGGTTCGTGATGAAGTGTCCGACGATGAAGGGGCGACCGTCGTCGCGCTGCCGCGCCGCAAGTGCGGCGCCCAGAACCCGTTGCAGAGCTTCCTGAGTCGCGAGGCTCAGTTTCCTCATGAGCGATCCCCCTGGTCAGTTCGCACGCCAGTGGCGCTTCGTTTCCGACGCATCTTTCACCTTCGACCGGTCCCGGTCCATAACCCTTACGTACCATTAGTGCCCGATACTGCCGCTAAGGGTCAACCTGTGGGTATGCGCACTACCGGCGTGCGCTCGGCTTATTCCTCCTCGAACCCCTGACTCGTGAACTTCAACTGCCGGCTGTTCTCCGTCGCCGTCCGCACCACGTTCTCGGGGGCCCCCTGCGGGATCGTCGCGGCGATCTCCAACGTGACCTGCACGTCCGCGCCGACCAGCCCCGCGAGGTGGGCGATGACCTCGTCGGCGATCTTGCTAGCGTCGCGGCCCACCCTCGTTGAGGCAAGCGTGACGGTCCCGTGGAAGCGCGTCAGCTTGCGCACCGTCGGGCCGGGCTTTTCGCGTTCCGGTGGCGGCGGCGGGACAGCATCCTTCGAGACGATCACCACCATCGATGCCTGCTGCGTGTCGGTCGCCGCCGTGACCGCGTACTCGCCCACGGCTTCGCCAGCCGTGAACACGCCGTCGGACTGGATCGCGCCGCCGGTTGCCGTCCAGCTCACACGGCCCGCCGGGGAGCGTTAGCCGTTGCGGTCTACGAACATGGCCCGGAACGTCACCCGGTCGCCCGGCTTGATCTGCGGGCGGTCTCGGCGCGGCTGTCCAGTTTGATGACCAACTCCTCCGCTGCGGCAGTCTCCCCGCCGGCTTCGAGGGCTCGCGTGAGGGCGGAGCAACCCGGTCTTCATCTTCTCAACTCCGTCCCCGTTTCAAACCGGAGACAGCGGTGAACAGCGCGCTGTCGAGTCGAGGGCACGCCCGGGGGCGCCGATCCGTCTCTCACCACCAAGGCAGTGCATCTAGCGCTCAGCGAACGGCCGCAGCCAGACCTTCGGCAGATCGAGCGCCTTGTCACCGCGTTCGTGGTTGATGATTGCCATACCAACCCCTTCATTCGTCCCTGGCGGCGAGCGCTTTCAGGGCGGGGAGGATCGCCGGGATATCGTCCGTCGCGGTTCTCCACACGGTATCCGGGTCGATGGTCGAGTAGCCATGAATCAGCCGGTTGCGCATCGAGACTATGTCCCTCCACGGAACCTCCGGCGTCGCAGCGCGCGTCTCGGTAGATACCTTGCTTGCCGCCTCGCCCATGACCTCGATAGCGCGCACCAAAGCGCGGAACAGGATTGGGTCCCGGTCGAGGTCCTCGCGGCCTCGTCCTGTAATGAAGGTCGTCGCATGCTCGCCCTCCTCGATCATGTCGAGGATCCGCACGCGATCCTCACGCCGCATATTGCACCTCGGCCGTGCGCACCACCTCGTCTCGGAAATGTCGACTCAGGTCTGCGGGCGTCCGCAGATCGACCTTGCGCCCAAGCATGTCCGTGAGTTCGTTCTCCATCCCGGCCAGTCGGATGAGGCCGGGCGTGCAACCGTCATCGAACTCGACCAGCAGGTCGATGTCGCTGTCGGGGCGCATGGCGCCTTTCAGCGCCGAGCCGAACAGCGATAGCTTGCGAATGCGGTGGCGGCGGCAGAAGGCCGCAAGTGCGTCGGGGGCAACAGGCAACCGGCGAGTCATGACGATGTCTTCTCCGAAACCTCCTTTACACGAAAAGCTCCGGTTCTGCCTGCTCGCGAGGGGTACGCGCCAGCCGCACAATCTCCGGCCAGCTCTGCACGAGGCCATTGTACAACAGCGCCTCGACGGCGCGCTTCTTGCGCTCGCAGATCGTGTACAGGCGGTAGGCCAGCTCGCGGGCGGTCTCGGCGTGGCGGCCCAGTTTGGTGACCAGCTCGGCCGCCGCGCTCTCGCCGCCAGCTTCGAGGACGCGAATCAGCTGGTGGACGACCTCCCACGCCGTGAGGCGCGCGTCCGTGGCCGGGTCCCAGCTCGCGGGCAGCTCTGCGGGCGTCAACAGGCGCACCTTGCCGGCTTTCGAGACGAGGATGCCCGCCGCCACCATGCCGGCGACGCTGGTGTTCTTGGCCTTGGAAAGCGTCTCCGCCACGCCGTACTCGCCGTCGGCAAAGCCCGACTGCTCGAACCACGCCAGCGCCCATCGGCTGTCGGCGTCGAAGTCCCCCTCCTGCTCGGCCAGCACCTCGTCGAGGGTCTGGTTGATGAGTGAGAGCGCCTCGCGGACGGAGAGTGATTTGCCCTCCGCGTCGAGCACTTTCGCGTAGCGAGTGTACACCCCCATGCCGGGGCCGATGGCGGCCTGCGCCAAATCGACCGGCACTATGTTGCTGCGCTGGAGGTGGGCGAGGGCCGCAGGCAGCTCGGCCTTGAGCGCGGTGACGAACTCGCGGCGGGTGGCGGTGGGGGCATCGGCGGCGCGCGGACGGCAGACGAGGACGATGCTGGAGGCGAGGGCGTTGATCCCGGAGCCGATCATGCGGTTGCCGAGCTCGGTGCGCATCGGCCAGGTGCCGCTGATGGCGAAGCCGGCTTCGATGACGGCGGCCAGGAAGGTGTCCCATCCGGTGCTGGCGACCCCTGGGTGCGCGGGCCTCCGGCCCGCTCTCCTCCCCACGCACTCCCAAAGGGCCACTCCTCAGCTCTGTTACACAGTCCCGCCTTGACCGGGTTCTCGCGGATATACTGGCGCACAGCGGTGAGGTGTTTCTCATCGCGAACAAAGCGATCGTAGTAGTCCGCCATCCAGAACTTCCCGGTCCGACCCAGGATCTGGTTCGCTTTCTTGGCGGTGAACGACTTCCACGACTGGACAACGTCGCCGAGAGCATGCCCTGGCACGGTCTCCACCAAGACATGGACGTGGTTGGGCATGATGCACCATTCCAGCAGGCGGTAGCGTTCCCCGTCGAAGTGGCATAGCCCTTCTTCAACGATCGTGGCGATTTCCGTCTGCCGTAGATGACACGCGCCATGACCGGCGTCTTCGTACTTGTCGATGTGGTCGCGGAGCTTGGCCAATTGCTCATCGCCGGCAGGAGGGGTGTTCAGGATGCCCAGTTCCTCGCGCCATTGCTGTAGCAAAGACGCGGGAACACTGTCGTGCAGGCGGAAGGTGATGCTCTGGACCAGGCCGGGTTGATCGAAGTGAGGGTGGTAGCCACGGGAATGCCATCCTGTGGGGGAATGCGGGCCAGAGGCCCGCGCACCCAGGGCGTCGCGCTGCACCCGCTCCCGCGCCTCCTGCACCAGATCGGAGAACGTCGTCAGCGCCACCAACTGGCGGGGGGTGAACAGGTCGCCGAAGGTCGTGAGGCCGTAATTCGGCGTCTTGAAGTCGCGGGTGTTGTCGGGCAGCGGCATATCCGGCTTCCACTCCGGCTTCACCTTCTGCGCTGTCGCTACGTGCTCCGGCGTCGGGGAGAGATAGACTCGCCCGCGCTCACCCTCGGCGACAATCGCCATCAGTCGCGCACCCATGCGGCCAGACTTGCCCTCGGATCGGATGTGGTCATAGGTTATCGGCACGCCTGAGATCAGGCACTTGAACGCGCTCCGCTTGCCGGCAGTGGTGCCGATCTTTGCGGATTCGGGGTCCTTCGGCTTCCCCACCTTCACCGTAAACCGGTAGCCTGGGACCGCGGGCGTCCCGCCCGCTTCTTCTTGCGGGCCGGAGGCCCGCGCTCCCAGGGTCAGGACCGGCTCGACGTACGCCTCCTTGCCCGCCTTGGTGGAAAGCATGAAGGTCGACGCGAGCGGCACGGCCACGTGAGCGAACGCCGGGTTGGGGCTCTTCACCGTCCGCGCCCACAGCCACGCGATGACGGTCAGCCGGTGCGAGGAGAGAGTGGAGAGGAGTGAGGAAAGAGTCGGATGACCGCAGTCTCTCGCTAGCTGCTCCCCATACTCACTCCTCACTCCTCTCGACTCGTTCCTCTTCCACTCCTCCACCTCCTCTTCGCCGAAGTACCGGCCCGACCGGGCGTCGCGCCACGCGCCGATCTTCGGGTACAGGTGGCCGATGCGCTTCTCGGCCTCGTCGCGCATCCACCGGCCGTAGTAGCGGACGTCCTCGGCTAGTCCCTGGGCGCCGCGCCAGGGGCGAGGAAAGAGTGAAGAGGAGTGAGAAGAGAGTGGGGTCAGCTTTGGCGGAAGCGGCGGCGGAGAGTGGTCAGCATGCGGCTGACTTCGTCCAGCAGACCTCTCAGTCTGGTTGTCTCCGCTTCCGGGAACCAGGCAACCTGCTCGCATAGCGTCAGGAGCGTCTCCGCCTCCGCCAGCGAGCCCTGCGCGATCGCCAGAAACTGAGCCTTCTCCTTGTTCGACTCCCTCGTCCAGCCCTCTGCGATGTTCGCCGGAATCGAGACCGCGGCCCGCGTGATCTGCGATCGCATCCCGTACGTTTCCTCCCTCGGAAGCCCTGGGGCCAGGCGATAGACCTCCCGCGCCGCTTCCATCGCCTTCTGCCACACGATCGTGTCCCGGTAGTGCATCCTCCCTCCTCCCTACTTCCGGTGCAAGCGGGCACATGGGTAACAGAATAGACCGGGCACATGGGTAACACTTCATGGCCGGTCCGGTCTTCGGT
>JAKLJW010000008.1 GCA_023150935.1 Candidatus Binatia bacterium
ACGCCCCTGAGAAAACGGGGCTACTCGGGGCGAACGGAAAGCGTCGTACGGAATACGTCGCCGTAATTGTGCCCATCTACTACTAAGGGCGCCGCGTGACCTTTGCGGCGCACGATTACACCCCGGCCCGGCGGCCGGCGCAAGGGTGGGGAGAGGGCTATGCACGTCCCGAACCGACGGCTACTTCTTCGGCTTTTCCACCGAAACGGCCAGCGCTTCGGAATACGTCAACTCCACGAGATCGCCGACCTTCACCTTATCGAGCTTCGACGGGTCCCTCACCGCGATCGTGCGGGCCACCCCGCCGGGCACCTGCAGCGTCACGCTCGGGGCCTTCTTGTCCATCGCCGTGATCGTCGCGGTGACCCTGTAAACTTCGGCAATCACGCCACCGGGCTTCTGGCCGGGCTTCGCCGTCGTGATCTCCGATGCGGCTGCCACGCCGGGTTCGGCCTCGCCCGGACGCCGCACGTCGTATGCGATCGACTCGAAGTACGCCACGGTGACCAGGTCGCCCTTCTTCACCTGGGGTAGGTTCTTCACGGTCTCGTCGACGGTGATCGTAAACGGCTGGCCATCCGGAGCCTTCAGGGTAACCTGACGTTTCTTCACGTCCACCCGCAGGACCGTCGCGGTGGCGGTTACCGTCGCTTCCTCGACCACGCCGCTCACCACCGGCGTCGGGCTGGCGGGCGGGACGGGCATCTGTGCCGTCGTTGCCGGCTTGCTGCTCGCACAGGCCGCTCCCCACAGAACACACAACGAACCGAGAGCCACCTTCCACAATCGCTGCATCGCACCACTCCTTTCGGGTCCAGAGATATGCACCTACGCCCGTAGGTTCCGCACCGCCGCGGTGGCGAACCTGCGGGAGGCGGCTTTCATTCCACGATCCGACCGGCGTGTCCATACGACAGGTCCGGGTTTTGCCGTTGGCCGGCGAAACCGAAGGCGGTCTCGCGCGGGCCGACACTGTCCGACACTGTCCGCGAGGATCGATAAGACTACGGTGGCTTGCGGTGGCGGTTTCGTATAGGGATGCGCGGATGCTCGGCGCCCTGGGGCACTTCACATATCGTAGACGGTGGCTGGTCCTCGTCCTGAGCGGTCTGGCGTTGCTCCTCAGCGGCGCCGGGCTCGTGTACGGCGGTCGCCTGAGTTCCGGTGAGGTCGTCGGGCTGGAGGCGGGAGAGGCGCGCCGCCTGGTCGAAGAGCAGTTGCACTTTCCGGGCGACTCCTCCTTCACGATCGTCTTCCGCAGCGACGCGCTGACCACCTCAGACCCGCGGTTCATGGAGGCGGTAACATCCGCGCTGGTGGGGCTGCGAGCGGATCCGCGCATCGGGTCCGTGCTCGCGCCCGACCAGGCTCCGGGCCCGCTCGTCAAGCGGTTGGTATCGCAAGACGGCCATGCGGCGCTGGCCATCGTCACCGTGGATCTGCCCTACCGCGAAGCGGCGCGGGTCTTTCCCGAGTTGCGCACGCTGGTACGCGGAGGGCCGCTGACAACCACGTTCACCGGATACCTCGCTTTCCGCAGCGACCTCGACCGCGTTCTCGAGCACGACCTGGTGCGGGCCGAGGCCATCAGTCTGCCGCTCAGCGTCCTCGTGTTGCTGCTCGCCTTCCGCACCGCGGCCGCGGCCGTCTTGCCGGTCGGGGTAGGCGCCCTGGCGGTTCTCGGCGGCATTGCCGGCGTGTTGCTGCTGTCGCACTTCACCGACATGGCGGCATACACGATCAACGTCGCCTCGCTCATCGGCCTCGGGGTCGCTATCGACTACTCCCTGTTCATCGTCAGCCGCTACCGGGACGAACTCGCCGCGGGGGCGGACTACGAGCGGGCGCTCGGCCGGGCGGTGGCGAAGACGGGTCGGGCGGTGGTCTTTTCCGGCGTTGCGGTGGGCGTGGGACTGTCCGGGCTGGTGTTCTTCCGCGGCTCGTTTCTCGCCTCCATGGGCATCGCGGCGGCCATTGTCGTAACGCTGGCGGTCATCTTCGCCCTGACCTTTCTGCCCGCGTTGCTCGCGGTACTCGGCCCGGCAATCGACACCGGCCGGGTAAGCATACCCGGGGCGGGCCGATACGCGGGCCTCTGGCGACGCATCGCGCACTGGGTGATGAAGCGCCCCGTGCTGGTGCTGTTACCGACCCTGGCGTTCGTGACCATGCTGGGGTTGCCGTTTTGGGATCTGCGTCTGGCGGGCGCCGACGTCACCACGCTGCCCGCCTCGGTCGAGGCGCGCGAGGGGTTCGAGCTGCTGAAGCGGAGTTTCCCGGACCAGCTCGGCAATCGCATCCTGGTGCTCGTGCGTTTCCCTTCCGCCCCGGTCCTGACGGTACCGAGGGCGCGGGCGCTCTACGATCTCGGCCAGCGCATTCGAGCCCTGCCCGGCGTCCACGACGTCGAGAGCATCGTCGAACTCGGGCCCGAACTGGCGGCCACCCTGGCCACCACGCCGCCCATGTTCCTGCCGCCCGAGGCGCGGCTCGCGCTGAAGGGCACCGTCGGCCGCGACTTCGCGCTGCTGCAGGTATCGAGCGATCTGCCGCCCGCCGGCAAGGAGGCAGCGGCGCTCATCGAAGCCATCCGCGAGCACCGGCAGGTGGCCGACGGCACCTTACTGGTCGGCGGCAACGCGGCGTTGGATCTCGACACGACCAACTTCATCCTCGAACGGGCGCCGGCGGCGATCGCGTTCGTCGTCGTGGTCACCATGATCGTGCTGTTCCTGTCGTTGCGATCGGTGGTGCTCCCGATCAAGGCGGTGGTCATGAACTTCCTGTCGATCACCGCGTCGTTCGGCGCCCTGGTGTGGATCTTTCAGGAAGGACACCTGCAGTGGCTGCTGCATTTCCAGGCCGGACCGATCGATCCGACGCTGCCGGTGCTGCTGTTCTGTTCGGTCTTCGGGCTCTCGATGGACTACGAAGTCCTGATGCTGACCCGGATGCGCGAGGAGTACGACCGCACCGGCGACAACACGCAGGCGGTGGCCGACGGCCTCGAACGAACCGGCAAGGTGGTCACCAGCGCCGCGGCGATCATGGTCGTCGTCTTCGGCGCATTCGGCCTGTCCCGGGTCGTCGTCGTAAAGGCGATGGGCGTGACGCTGGCACTTGCCATCGCCCTCGACGCCACTCTGGTGCGCGTGCTCATCGTACCGGCGACGATGCGTTTATTCGGCGATCTCAACTGGTGGGCCCCGGCCCCCCTGCTACGGGTGCTCGATCGGTTGCGCGACGAGGCGTGATGCGCATTGCATTCGTCATCGATTCGCTCGACGGACTCGGCGGGGGCGTGGCCACGGCGCGGCGCTTCGTCGCCGCGCTGCGGCAGCGGCACGACGTCACGCTGGTAACCACGGGTCCCGCCGGCGCGGGCCGGGTGACTGTCCCTGGATTCGAGCTGCCGCTGCATGCGATGCGCGCGCAGCAGTTCGCTTTCGGCTGGCCCGTCCGAGCGACGCTGGAACGGGTGTTGGCTGCCGTCGATGTTGTCCACCTGCAGTTCCCGTTCTTGCTCAGCTTCGCGGCGCTGCGCATCGCGCGCAGGCGGGGCCTGCCGGTGGTCGCTTCCTTCAATGTCCAGCCCGAGAACCTACTGCACGGCCTCGGCATCCGTGCGCCGTGGCTCAACCGGTTTGCCTATCGCCTGTGGACCCGCGCCTTCTACGAACGCGCCGACCTGGTTTTGTGTCCGACCGCGTTCGCGGAAGAGCTGCTGCGCGAGCACGGCCTTCGCAAACCGGTGGCGATCGTGTCGAACGGCGCACCGCCGGGGTGGGGGCGTGCGACCCCCCGGCAGCCGCCGGCACCGGATGCTCCTGTGCACGTTCTCTCCGTCGGGCGCTTCGCGCGCGAGAAGCGCCACGACGTCATTCTCGAAGCCGTCGCGCGCTCGCGGCACCGGGCCCGGTTACGGTTGGCGTTCGCGGGCGCCGGGCCTCTCGACCGGGAGATCCGCGCTCATGCGGCGCGCCTGGGCCTACCACTGGATATCGAGTACGCGTCGCCCGAGCGTCTGCGCGCCCTGTACGAGGAGGCCACCGTGTTCGTCCACGCCAGCGAGGTCGAGCTGGAGGGCATGGCCGTGGTCGAGGCGCTGGTCATGGGGCTGCCGCTGCTGCTCGCCGACGCGCCCGCCAACGCCTCGGCGCGCTATGCGCCCGGCCCCGACTTCCTGTTCCGGAGCGGCGATCCGGCGGCACTTGCGGCGCGCCTCGACGCGCTCCTCGACGACCCCGAGGCGTACGCGGCCGCGAGCGCGTTCTGCGTCAAGCTCGCTCCGCAGTTCGACTTCGCCACCTGCGTGCGCCAGCTCGAACGCGCCTACGCCCGCGTCGTCGAGCAGGCCGCCGCCGCCGAAGCGGCGCCGGTCAAAGGCGACCGCCCCGACGTTCCGCCGCGGCTCGCGGCGGAGTGAACACGGCCCCGGTCAGTCGCCGCGAACGATACCCTGCTGCATCATTTTCTTGACGACGAGATCCGCCAGCTCGGTCTTCTCCGAGCGCGGATCGCGGAACGCCTTGGTTTCCGTTGTCGCCGACCAGACACGTTGCGCCGTGCGGCTATCGAAGACGATGCTCTCGAGCGTGACCAGCGCGTATTCGGCCGGCGGGGGCGCCATCGCGGCTCGGTAGTAACCGAAAAAGTCCCCCGCGTTCGAGCGGTCGCCATAGCGAGCCGTCGGAGCATTGGCGCCGGCACTGCGCCTGTCGACGTCACGGATGCGCACGGCCAGCACGGCATCGAGATGGGCATCCGCGACGATCCGTTCGACGGTCGGCCGATCGATCGGGGCGCCGGCGGGAATCACTTCGTAGTCGGGCACGGCCGTCACGCCGCGTGCGCGCAACGCCTGCACGAATGCACCCTCGATGGTCCGCCGCAAATCCTGGTTAGCGGTGACCGCTACGACCAGCACCGAGGCGTAGGCCGGCTTCGGGCGATCCGGGTCCTGCCACACCTCGACCATCCGACTGCGCGAACACGCCGCCGCCGCCGCAACCGCCAACACGGTCAGTGCCAGATAGATCCGCCGAATCGCCATGCCGCTCGTCCTCTCACAGCCCCAACTGCCGCGAGGCCAGTTCTTTCATGATCTCCTCCGCGCCGCCGCCGATGGCATTGACCTTGACCTCGCGGTAGATGCGCTCGACCCGGGTGCCGCGCATGTAGCCCATACCGCCGTGGATCTGCACCGCCTCCGACGCGCAGAAGGCCATGGTTTGCGTCGCCTGGTTCTTCAGCATGGCGATGTCTGCAACCGGCGAGTCACCGTTCTGTATCCGCCACGCCAGCATTTCGAGGTACGCCTGGGTGGCGTTGATGCGCATCGCCATGTCGACCAGCTTGTGGCGGATAACCTGCTGGTGCATGAGCGGCTTACCGAAGACCATCCGTTGCCGCGCCCAGGCGATGGCTTCCTCGAGGCAGACGCGCGAGAACGCGTTGGCGCTGGCGGCCATGCCGATCCGTTCGCCGTTGAAATTGAGCATGATGCCGAGGAAGCCCATGTTTTCTTCGCCGATCAGATTGGTGACGGGCACGCGCACGTCGTCGAAGATCAACGTCGCGGTGTCGGAAGCCCACCAGCCCATTTTCTTCAGCGGCGTCCGCGTGAAGCCGGGCATGTCCTTTTCCAGCAGCAGGAGAGAGATGCCGCCCATGCCGGGCCCGCCGGTGCGCACCGCAACGGTGACGAAGTCGGCGCGCATGCCGGAGGTAATGAAGGTCTTGCTGCCGTTGACGACGTAGTGGTCGCCGTCGCGGCGTGCGCTGGTGCGCAAGCTGGCGACGTCGGAGCCGGCGTCCGGTTCGGTAATCGCGAGGGCGCTGATCTTGTCGCCGGCGAGAACGGGCGGGAGCACGCGGCGTTTCATTTCCTCGCTGCCGAGGCGGGCGATCGGCGGACAACCGATGCCGTGGCTCATAAGACTGGCGGAAATGCCACCGGACCCCGCGCGGGCGAGTTCCTGCGCGGCGACAATGGCGAAGAAGAGATCGGCGGGCGTTCCTCCGTACTCCTCGGGAAAGCCCGCGCCGATCAGGCCGACGGCGGCAGCTTTCTTGTAGAGTTCGCGGGGAAACCCTTCGGCCTCGTCCCACTCGTCGACGTGGGGGGTGATTTCCTGCTCGACGAAGCGGCGGATGGTGGCGCGGAATTCCTCGTGGCTGGGGGTATAAAACGGGCTCATCGGGGGGTCCCACAAACTCATGTGCATCCTCTTTCGACCGGCTCACCGCCGCTACGCGGCCACAGGCGTTCGCTGGTTTGCCGACGAGACGCACGACGCGCCGTCCCATCGGCGTTCCGTCTTGACGGAAGTTCGCCGCCGGCGCAAGCCACCCGTACCGCACCGATCGTCCCAGGCAGCGCCGTCATCTCGGCGCGGGGCAGCGCCCGCAGCCCAAAGCGAACAACCAGCCCGTTCGCCCCTGCCGAGCCTGTCCCTCGATACGCCGCCTGAGAAGACGGCTGCTACTCGGGACGAACGGCAGGACACAGCCCTTACATGGCCTGAAGATTTCTTCGCGCAGTGCGCGCAAACGCGGAATTCGTAAATCGGATCCTATCGCCGCGCGACGCGCCGGTCGCAGCGGAGGAACGCCGAGTCGGCCAGCCACTGGCGGTCGGGGTAGTACGCGAACACGGCCGTGCCGTCCTTGATACGGTCGATCACCGCGTCGTGCACTCCGAGAGGTAGCGCCGGGCAGCCCCAACTGCGCCCGAGCCGGCCGTGTTCCGCCAGATACGCCTCGCTGACGTACGGCGCCCCGTGCACCACGATCGCCCGATCCTCGGCGCGATCGTTAACCCCCCACTCGAGCCCCGACAGGCGCAACGACTGTCCGTGCCGGCCCCAGTACGTCTGCTCGGTTCGAAACAGACCCAGACTCGATTGCCGCGAGCCCGGCGTGTTCGAGAAGGCCACCGCGTACGCTTCGCCGCTGCCCTCGCCGTGCGCCACCAGCTCGTTGAACAGCACCGTTCCGCGGTCGACGTCGATCACCCAGAGCCGGCGCGCCGCCGACGGCAGAGAGTAATCGATGACCGTCAACAAACTCCCCTGGAAATGCCCCGCGGAACGACCGCACTCGAAGGCTCTGAGCGCCAGGTCGAGCACTTCGGCGCGCGGACCCGAGGCTTCCATAGCGGACGGTACCGGGCGCCACGGCTCCTTCGTCCACCGCTTCGACGTCGACTGGTATCGGGGTGTCGCGCAGGCCGCAAGCGCCGTCGCCGCCGCCACCGCAACCACCACCACCTGGAGGACGCTTTTGCCCTTCACTCCCGCCTCCTGAGCGTTGCGCGCCACGCTTCTTATGCGGATCCGGAAACCGCTGCAAGGTATTTTTTCGAGTCGAAAGCCGAGACCAGCAACCGAAAGGGTGTTGCTCAATGTACCCGACTCCGGTTATCTGGGAGACGGATGCAGCGGAGATGAACCGACCTGGGCGGGGGAGGAAGTACGTAATGGCGGTACAAGGGCAGCGCGATCGCCCACCGACTCGGGCGATGCGGGCGAGCCCGGCATCGTGCGCCCCGTCGGAAACGAGATCATTCGGTCTTGCAGTCGCCGCGGTGTTCTTGAGTATCGTCTGCGCGACACCGCTGCGCGCCGCACTCGACCCGGGAGCCGTCGCGCCGGCAGTCACGACGATGCTCGGGCGGCCGACGCCGCTGCTCGTCGACGGCACCGTGCTCGACGCCGAGACTTTGCGGTTCGCTTACGAAGCGCGCGCCGGAGCGCCACTCTGGGTGGCTCGCGGCAAGGACGACGAGCAGCGGGTTCGCGCCGTGGCCGACGTGTTGGCCGCGGCGAACGGTGAAGGCCTCGACCCGCGCGCCTATCACGTCGGCCTCATCCAGCGCCGGCTCGGCACCGAAGAGCCTACCGGGCTCGTCGAGCTCGAGTTGCTGCTCTCCGACGGCGTCTTGCGATACGCCGCCCATCAGACCCGCGGCGTCAACCCGCCGCGGTATGGCAACGGAGAGCTAGGCTTCGAACGCGAAGCGCTCGACGCCCGGGGAACCCTGCTCGGCATCGCGGAAGCGCCGGACCCGGCGCGGGCTCTGCGCGACCTGGCGCCGCAACACGCCGGATATGCGCGCCTGCGCGACACGCTGCGCAACTACCGCGAGATCCAGAAAGCCGGCGGCTGGCCCACCCTACCCGACGGACCGAAGCTGGAAGTGGGCATGAGTGACGCGGCCGTCCCGGCCCTGCGCCAACGCCTGGCGGCGACCGCGGAATACGACGGCGCTCCGTCCGACTCCAGAATCCTCGACGCGGCGCTCGTCGACGCGCTGAAACGGTTCCAAACGCGCAACGGATTGCTCGCCGACGGAATCCTCGGCAAAGGAAGCCGGGCGGCGTTGAACGTTTCTGTCGATCGGCACATCGACCAGATCGTCGTCAACATGGAGCGCTGGCGATGGCTTGGTCCCACGCTCGGCGACCGTCACGTCAAGGTCAACGTCCCGGCCTTCGCGCTCGAACTCGTCGAGAACAGCAAGGCCGTGATGGCGATGCCCGTCGTGGTCGGCAAGCAGAACCAGCGCACTCCGAATTTCAGCAGCGAGATCCGCCAGCTCGTGTTCAACCCCTCCTGGTTCATCCCGCCGAGCATCGCTCGCGCCGAGATCATGCCCAAAGCGCGCGTCGACTCGACGTACCTGAGCCGCAACGGTTACGTCGTGCGTTACGCCGCCGCGCCGACTCCGGCGACCGCGACCGACGCTGCCGCAGGGCCGCCACCCCCTTCGCCGGCGCCGCGGGTGATCGGCCTCAAGCAGCCGCCGGGTCCGAAGAATCCGCTCGGACGCGTGAAGTTCGACCTACCGAACGCCTTCGGCGTGTATCTGCACGACACGCCGTCGCGTGCCAGCATTCAGCAGAGCGGCCGCGCCGCCAGTCACGGCTGCATCCGGCTCAGCAACGCCCTCGGCCTTGCCGATGCGCTCCTTACCGACAGCGGCGGCCTGTCCGACGCGCGGCGCAAGAAACTGCTGTCGACCTGGCAGACAAAGACCGTCACGCTGTCGCAGCCGGTCCCCGTGCACATCGTGTACGAAACCGTCTGGGTCGACGACAGCGGCGTCGTACACACACGTCCGGACGTCTACGGGCGCGACGACAAGCTGAAGAAGCAACTCACCGAGGCGCGGTCGGCACGGCCGACGGTCTACGCCCGCCGGCAGCCCGAGCCCCCGATCGACGCCGAAAAGACCGTCGCCGCACCGTAAGTCCGCGCCCTTGCGAGCCCGGAACCACGCTCGCAAGGTGCGAGGCCAGCCGAGGCTCAGTCGGCGCATCGGCAGCGGTCATCCTTCCCCAATCGGGATTCTGGAAAACTCGGCGTCGTCTTTCGAGCCAGCGGAACCGGCTTGCGAGCCCCCCGCATGAGCCTCGATTGCAGTAATGCGTCCGTGCTAATGAGGAGACGGAGAAAGGCAATGCGGTACTCGGTGTTTCTGGAACCGGTCGAAGAAGCAGGCTTTGACGGGTTTTACTACGCGCATATTCCGGTCCTGGACCTCACGACCCACGGTCCCGGAGTCGAAGGTGCGCTCGCTGCTGCGCGCGACCTGGCTCGAGCGTGGGTTGCCGAAAAGCGCTGTCATGGAGACCCGCTGCCCGTCGAAACCACGGCTTTGATCGGTCACATCGACCTTCCCGATACCGTACTCGCCCCGTGAGGTCCTGACGCGGCTTCTCCGTGCGGGCTTTGTCGAGGTTCACCAGACAGGTAGCCACAAGGTGCTTCGCCATCCCGACGGTCGCCAGACGTACGTGGCGATGCACACCGCGACGCTTCCCACCGGAACCTTCCGCAAGATTCTGAAGCAGGCAGGTCTGACCGAGGAGGAGTTCCGAGATCTGTAGGTTTCCGATTCCGTCCCGACCCTGCTCGGTTCCCTCTCCCTCAACTTCTGCTTCGAAAATCCGGGAGGGCAAGCGCAATGGCGGGTAGCCATCGGGGTCGGCATCGGTATCGGAATCGGTATCGATTCGAATGCCTCGATCCCGATAGCGATTCCGACCCCGACCCCGCAGAGGGCACCACATTTTCATCCTCTTCAGACGACCGCCAGGTCATGGGCGGCATGTGCGGCAACGCGCGCGGAGCGCGCGTTCCACCCGGGCGACTCGACTCCCCGCTTGCACCACCTGCCGCACGGGGATCCCGGCGTGCCACTGGCGCCCTGCCGGCCAGGGAAGTCGAAATCGTCGCGCCGGGCACACATCCGCGGGAATCGCAACTCAACAGCCCGTCGCACGATCGAGGAGCGGCACCGCCGCGTTCGCTACCAGAACCGCCAACGCCGCACCGTCGGGGTAAGGAGTGTAGTAGCGCACCGCCATCGTATAGACCGCCGCGAGCACCGCGAAGATCACCCGCCCCCGGGCCGAGAACGGCGCGGTCACCGGATCGGTGAGCATGAAGAAGGCCGCCAGCAAAGCGCCGCCGGATAGCAACTGCGCCAACGCATCCCCCGCCAGCCACGGGGCGTGCCCTGCCATTCTCGCGCCCGGCGGAAGAACCAATGCCAGCAACGCCACCCCGGCCAGATACGTCAACGGCACACGCCAATCGACGGTCCGCATCAGGATCAAGCATAACCCGCCGCCGAGCACCGCCAGCGGCGCCGCCTCGGCAAGCGCGCCCGGGTGAAGCCCGAACAACAACTCCCTCACCCCCGGTGCCACCGCACCGATCTCCTTCGCCAACGGCGTCGCCGCACTCACCCCGTCGACACCCGACCACGCCGGCGCAAGGAGCCGCGCCGGAACGATGCCCATGAGAACCACCCGCCCCACCGCCGCCGGGTTGAACACGTTGTTGCCGAGACCGCCGAACAGGTGCTTGCCGACGAGAATCGCCGCCGCCGCACCCACCGGCCCAAGCCAGATCGGCCCACTTGCCGGCATCGACAGCGCCGTAACAATCCCCGCAACCACGGCACTGCCGTCGAACGCTCGCCGCGCATCGCACGCCAGGTCGAATACCCACGCCACCACCACGGCCAGACCGAGCGGCACGGCCGCCGCCGTTCCGTATCGCCAGATCGCCACCACACAAATCGGCAATAGCGCCAGCACCACTTCGAACATCAGCCGCCGCAGAGTCCGCCCGCTATGGAGGAACGGACCCGTCACCTCGCCGGCCGCGGCGGTCGGTTTCATCCATGCCGGCGGTCGCGCATCGGTCATCGGAACACGTACGCCAGCGGCTGAAGCGCAAAGTACACGATCGCACACGCCGCCAGACCCATCGGCACGCCCTGTAACCGCACCGCCACTTCGTCACCGAACTGCAACCGCTCGACAATCGCATCGACCAGAGCCGTCGCCGCCACCCACAGCGCCATGGCTCGCAGCACTTCCCCGACACCTTCGTACTCCGGCACGGCAAGCACCAGAGCCACGGGCGCAACCCGGGGCGCCGCCAGCACGATCAGGCCCGCCGCCAGCGGGAATCCCAACCCGGCCGGCCACGGCCCAATGGCACCCGCCCAGGCAATCGCCGGCGCCAGCACCGCCACCCAGCGACCCGGCCCCGGCCCGATCGACACGGCAACCGCGACGGCCAGGAAGACCAGGTCATACGCGGTCACGAGGTCTCCCGAGCGCAACGATCGCCACCGCGCACCCCAGCAGCAGCACGCCCGCCGTGCGGAATTGCAGCGGCACAAACAGCGCGACTGGCGGCCCGGCGACGGCCGCTACCAGTAGATTAGGCCACCGTCCCGCCAGTAGACCCGCCGCAACGATCGCCATCGCATTCACCCCCGGAACCACCGCCGCAGACGCCCACGCCACGGCAATCCAGCGCAGAGGCGAGGCGTTCGCAACCGCTGCGCCAACGACCAGCGCCGCCGACCAGGCCAGCGCTCCCGACCACGACAGATCGGCCACCGCCGGCAACAACGCAGCGACGACCCCGGCGCCTATCCACGCCTCCGACACCGGCACCGCCAACGCGCCAGCCGACTCGCCCGAGTTCACGGAGTCACCGCCTTCCATGCCTGCAGCCGTTCGTTGACGGCATCCACGACGCGCTGAGAGGACACCGTCGCACCGGTCACCGTGTGTACCACGAGAGGCGGCGTTGCCGCCCGGCCGCGGAACCGCTCGAGGAAGTCGCTCCGAAGCAGCGCGGTCCGATCGACTCCTTCGTGCCCGCGCACGAGCAGGACTTGCTCGATACCCCCTTCATCGACGACCACCGCGCCGCGCACGGGACCCTGCACACCGACGACATCGAAGAACAGCACCGCCGCCGAGCCGGCCCGGAACGCCGGCGGCCCGGACACGGCGACCGGCTCGACCGGACCGATCAGCGACTCCGCCAGTCGACGCGCAGCGTCGGGTCGCGGCAACGCCACGTTGAGTCCCAGTGCGCACGCCAGGAGCACGGCCCCCAGCCGATCCGCTCGCCCCACACCGGCCATGACCGCGGTCCGGACGCGGCTCGCCACAGTCATGCACAACCCCCGGCCACGCGCGCGACGAAATCGCGCTTCAGCACCCGCATGCGCGCCACCAGACGCCGCTCGGAAGGACAGACGAATTCGCACAGACCGCACTCGACACAATCGAGCACGGCCGCGGTCGGCCGCCGGATCAACCGGCTAACCGGCAGCTCGAACGGACAAGCCGCAAGGCACCGCCCGCACCTCACGCAACGCTCGTCCCGCCGTCCACTCACCTCGTCGTGCGTCAGCGCCAGCACGGCAATCGTGCCGGCGGCGATCGGCGTCTCCGGCGCCGCGGCGTATCCCATCATCGGCCCACCGCAGATAACCGCCGCGACCCGCTCCATGTCGACCTCACAGCTCGCCAGTACGTGTCCGACCTCGGTGCCGATCGGAACGACGTAGTTGCCCGGCCGGCCGACGGCGCCCCCGTCCACGGTGATCACACGATCGACCAGGGGACGGCGTTCGTTGACCGCACGGTGGATCGCCCGGATCGTCTGCACGTTCAGCACCACGGCCCCGACCGCAGGCGGACGACCGCCCCGCGGCACCTCGCGCGCAAGCGTTCGACGAACGAGCATGCGCTCGTCGCCTCCCGGGTAGCCGCGATCGTCATCCACCACCAGCGCGCGCGCGGCGCCGACCGCCGCAACCGCCAACCCGGCCCCCGCCTCGATCTCCGCGCCATGCTCGGCAAGCACCCGGCTGTCGCAGGTCACGTACGGTTCGCTTTGCAGCGCGTTGACGACCACCGTATCGAGGCCCGGCCGCGAGGCGACGCGCGAGAGCTTGAGGTAAGTGGGAAACATCGCCCCGCCCATGCCCACCACTCCGGCATCGCGCACGGCGTCGACGACATCCGCACCACGGGCAAGCGGCCGCACGACGTCCGGCTCGCCCGCAACCGCGATCTCGCCGCCGACGCCGACCACGGTCCCGGATAGCGGCGAATGGACGCGCAACTGCCATGCGGCGCCTTGCGCCGATCGCGCCAGCAGGTCGCCGGCGCGGACGCGGTCGCCCGACTGCACGACGCAGTGCAGGTCTCGCACCGGCAGGCGAACCAGCGGCGGCGCCACCAGCGGCGCGATGCGCGAGTCCGCCGTGCGCTTGCGAGCAGGTATTCTCACGGTGCCCACTCCTCGATGCGATGGCACTCGGCACATTGCGCGGCGAAGTATTCCGCGTGGCATTCGAGGCACCCCGCGCCCCGTTCGAGCCCGGCGCTCGCATGTTCCTGTCGCGCACGCCGGTCCCGTCCCGGATCGCGTACCGATTCGGTATGCCACGGCGGCACCTGCCTGACGTGGCAGTCGCGGCACTGCTCGGTCCGATGGCAGCCAAGGCACTGAGGGCGATCGGCTACCGCCGCGGCGCCGTGGGTCAGCGTCACGAACGCCGCGTCGTGCGTGGCCTGCACGCGGCCCCGGTGGCACTCGGCGCAACCCTGCGACGCCTCGCCACCGCGCGGGACGGGATCGCGACGAACTGCATTGACGCCCGCCCAGGCAAACGCCGCGACCAGCACAACGCCGGCCAGTCCCGTCGCCGCCACGGGTCCGAGCATGCCCCTACCGGCTCGCCCGAGAACGGCGGCCGAGCCCGGAGCAGGAAGCCTCGCGCGGAGACGACGCGCGTTCGTTTCGAAGTCCGTGCCCATGCCCGGGTACCGTGTTCCCCGATCGGAGCGGTTTTTCAACCCGCCCGCAGCCCGAAGCGATCCGCGCCGTCGCCCCCGCGGGTCCGCCGAGCGACTCCTCGCCGGGCGGCATATCGACGCCCGCGGCGGCTAGCGCGGAACGCCGAGATCGATCCAGCGTACAACGGCCGCCAGCTCCTGCTCCGAAAGAGGATGCGCCGACGGATGCGGCCGGTCCCCTGCGATCGCGCCCGGTGCGTGCAACTCCCGACCCAGCAACTTCTCCGTCAGAGCGCTCTCGATCGCCAGTCCCTCGCCCGCCGTGTATCGGCGCAACGCCTCGTACGCCTCCGTGCCGGTCAGGTTCACCCCCGCCGCAGGGTCTTTGCCCGCGTGGCAGCTCGCACAACGCGCCTCGACGATCGGCCGCACATCGGTGTCGAAACTCGCCTCGCGCAACTCCACGGGTCCGTCGCCCGACCAGTTCGCAGGCATACGGCCCGTACCGCTTTCCTGGCTCCAGTTCGCCAGCGTCCGCGACGCCGAAGTCATCGCGTCGGGCCGGCGCAGGGTATCGGCCGGCCTCCCCGTCAGTCCGCCGTGACAGCCCCCACAGGTCTGCGCGAAGAGACGCCGCGGAATCGACAGGGTGTGCAGCTCGCCCGGCTGCGCGTACAGCCAGCGGTTCGGCGAACGCAACGCCATGCCCCGGCCGTTCAGCGACTGGAGGTCGAAAGCGAGCCCCGACGGCACCGCGGCGTAGAACGAACCGTCGGGTTCGAGCGGCAGCTCCGCGATAGTGACGCGCCTGTCGTCGCGCCATCCCACCAGTCTGACCCCCTGCACCTGATCGACGTCGGGCGTTTCCGTACCGCAGATCGGGCAGCTCGCCGTCGCGATGTGACGAGGCCCCACCGGCACGATCTGCTCGAAGAACGCATCGAGCAGCGGCAGGTCGGCCACGTGCAAGACGGCCGGCGTTCCTTCCGGATAGCCGGCAAAGCCGCGCACGACCGCCGGCGCCCCGAACAGTCTCTCCTGCCGCAGCAACGACTTGCCCACCGGCTCCTTAAGACGGGCAACGACCGGGCGCGGCCACAGCTCGGAGTCGGGACCCCCGATCGTCGGCTCGCGCCGGAAAGCGCCGGGGGCGAACCCGTCCGGGGTCTGCCACGCCGGCGCCGGTACAAGTCGAAAGATGTCGAAGTCGGGATCGGCCCCCGCATCGGTCAGATCCAATGGCCCCTGCGCCCATGCAACAACGACGCTCCCGTCGGGCATCGGGAAAGGATCGCGGTACGCACCGCCGGCCGACACACCGCGGGCCGCAGCCGTTGCATCGAGCGCCAACCACCCCGGCACGAAGCGCGGCAGCGACGTCACCGGCGTGCCGGTCGCATACGGATGATCGAGATTGTCGGTGGGGTTGTCGGCCTCGATCGTCGGGCCGAACTGGTGATCGGAAAGAATCAGACTGCCGCCCCACCACGAATCGGCGTCACGGCCGATGCGGACCTCGAGGCCGTTCGGCAACTCGCGGTCGTCGGCGAAGATCGGCACTCCCGAACGGTTGCCGTTGTGGGTGTGGAAGTTCGAGCCGTCGACGTGGGTGCGGAACAACGCGCCGTTGAAGAACGGCCGGCCGTCCTGTTCTCCGGTACGCAGCGACGTGAACACGATCTCGCCCGACGATCTCATCGTCGGACGCCTGACCTGACTCGGCGAGTAGGTCATACGCCGCAGCGTCGACCGCAACGTCTCCCGTTCCTGCCCCGGCGCCGCCAGTCGCATACGATAAGCGTCGAAACACGGCGCCAAGCGCGGCGTGCCTTCGATCACGTAGTGCGTCGTCGAGTCGATCGCGCGCGGCAGGGGCGCGTCGAGCAGCAGCTTCCCGGTTTCGTGACGCCGGACACGCCGCAGCGCTCCGGCGTTGCTGCCGCGAACGAAACGCACGGTACGACCGTCGTAGGCGCCCGCTCGCTCGGTGAGCTGGTCGTCGAGCAGCGCCGTCGAGCTGCCACCCTCGGCCTCGCCGAGGCGGCCGGCCGGACTCGACCGGCAAGCGCCCGCGTCGAGATTGGAGACGAACACCAGCGCCGCGCGCGACAGGTCGTCGCCGTCACGGTCGTCCGGGTCCGGCACGTACAACGGATCGAGGAAGTGTACCGCCGGATCGGTCGAGAACGTCAATTGCCGCGCGGCACCGGTCGCGAGTTCGATCTCCCACAAGTCGAACGGTTCCTCCGCCGACCGGCGCATCGCAAAGACCACGCGGCGGGCGTCATAGCTCACCGCGGGCGCGCGCACGTCGGCCGCGGTGCCCTTGTGCAGGCCGGCCGTGAGGTTGACCTCCTCGCCGTCGCTGCGCCGCCAGTAGAGATCGCCCCCCGGCAGAAAGGTCAGGTCCTCGAAGAACCGTTCGGGGGAGTGACGTGGCCGGCGCACGAACACGAAGCCCCGCACCTCGCCGAGGGCGGCCGCCGTCCGCCGGCGGGCATCCTCGGCTTCGAGCCGCAGCCATTCGACCAGTAACCGGTAATCGGGATCGTCCTTGCGGAAAAAGTCGTTCCCGCCCTTGTGCACGATGCCGCCCTGCTCGACCGGGATGTTCTTGAGCAGTTGCTTCGACTGCTCGACGTCGCCGTCGAGCGCGACGAGCCGGGTGACCTTGCCGAGCATCGCCTGCCGGTTCGCACGGTGCATCGCGCCGGAAAACCGCGCCGGCAGGGCCGGCATACCGGCATCCAGCTTGAGGTCGTTGAAGGCCAGCTCGCCGTGGCAGTTGGCGCCCAGGCAGGTCTTGCGCACGAGGATCGGCGCGACCCGGCCGGCGAAGAACTCCTCGGTGGCACTCGGCGGGGACGGTGCGGACTGACGGGTGCGCGCCTCGACCTCGAGCCAGGCAACCAGTTCCGCGTAATCCGGGTCGTCGGGCGAGGCGAACACCTCCGGATGCCGCCAGTACCCGGAGTAGGCGGTCGCCAGCGGGGCGCGGGCAAGGAGACTTGCGGCCGGCGTTCCCGGATCGATCGGGCGCAGCGTGCGCGTCTGAGTCTCCCGGATCCGGGTACACCGATCGTAAGCGGCACGCCGCTGGTCGGCCGAACCGATCCGACCTCGGTCGTCGGTGGGCCATTGCAGCAGCGCCGGCGCAGCGGCCTCCTCCTCCATCGCCCGGTAGCGCGCTTCGCGGACACCGTGACAGCCGCCGCAGCGCCGATCGAGGACGGGCACGACGCGCTCGCCGAACCGCGCCTCGGAATCCTCTTCAGCGACCGGCGGGGCATAGACCCACGGCAACCAGACCGAGCCTCCGGCGGCCGCGATCACAGCGCCGATTCCCAGTAAGGCGAGGGCCACGCCGCGCCGGCGTCTATGCGGTCGGGGCTCGATCATCGCAGCCATTGCAAGCGGTCGCCTTCGAGACGCAGGCCCCGCGACAGATGTACTCGGCCATCGCGATCGACGGCGAGAGCCTCGACGTCCGGCAGTGCGTCGGCCAGCGCAATCCCCCGTTCCCAGCCGAGCACGGCGATCGCGGTAGCCAGCGCGTCGGCGGCGGTGCCGTTGCCGGCGATCGCGGTCGCACCGGTCACTTCGCGTGCCGGCCAGCCGGTGCGCAGGTCGACGATATGCTGATAGCGCGTGCCATCGACGGCGAAGAACCGTTCGTAGTCGCCGGAAGTGGCGATCGCGCAGTCGGTGGCCGGGAGCGTTGCGAGCAGGGTGTCGCGGCGCGGATCGCGCACCCCGACGATCCACGGGGCACCGTCCCGAGAGCCGCCGACGACGACGTCGCCACCCGCATCGACGATGAAATTCGGGAAGCCGATCTGCCGCAGCCGCGCGGCCATGCGGTCGGCGGCGAAGCCCTTGCCGATGGCGCCGAAGCCGAGCTTCATGCCCGCACGGGCAAGGCCGATGCGGGCGCCTTCCTGCCGAATGCCCCGGTAGCCGACCAGTGCCTGGCGTGCGGCGATTTCCGCGCCGGCCGGCAGCCTTCGGGTCAGCCGCGCCCGCTCCCACAACTCGAAGAGCGGTCCCCCGGTGACGTCGAAGGCGCCGTCGCTGCGGCGCGCCCATTCAATCGATCGCTCTACCAGCTCCTGCAGTTCGGGTCCGACGGCCACCGTCGCGGCCCCGGCCGCGGCATTGATCGCCGACGTCTCGCTGCCCGGCTGCCACTCGCTGATGCGCGCCTCGATCGCGGCGGCCAGGTCGAGCGCCTCGTTGGCGGCCGCGGCCGCGCGCGGCTGAGCGCCCGCTTCCGCCCACACCGACACCTCCACCAGCGTACCCATCATGGGCCGCGCCACCCGGACGATCGCTCCGGCCGAACCGGGCCGGCCGCGCCGCTCGGCAACGCCGAGCGCGACCAGCACGGCAACGCCCACCGCGACCGCCGCTATTCGATAGATAGGACGTACCGTGTCAGGCATTCGATATCCCAGACGGTCAGGTGCGACGTGACGCCGTGTGTGTCCGGCAACCCGTCCCGCTCGTTGAGTCCCCGCTCGCGTTGGTCGGGCCGGTCGGCGTCGGGCCGCGGAGCCGGCAGGCGGCCCAGCGCGGGATGGTCGGGAGTGCAGAGCACCTCGCGCAAGCTGACCGCGTGTCCGTGGTGCAGAAACCGCGGCGGCCGCGCCCACAGGCCGCGCAGCGACGGCGCCACGAAGAACCCTTCGCGCTCCTCGACGCGCCCGCCATCGTCCGGATCCCAGGGGCGAACGTAGCCGTTGATCGCGTCGATCCGGTCAGCGCTGACGAGGGTGTGCGCGTCGTCTCGGGCGGCCGGTGTGACGAGCGGCGGGAAGGCCCGGTTCTGATTGTACGCGTGTTGTTTGTCGGTAAAGGCCGGCGCCGGATGACAGCCGGCGCAGCCGACCCGCGGGCTTTCGAACAGCGCCCGTCCGTGCCGCACCATCGGGTCGCCGGGATCGACCGGGTTGGGCAGCAGGCGCGGCTCGCCGCGCTGGTAGTCGCCGATGAACTTCTGCAGCTCGCGGAACGAGTAGGCGCGGCCGAGGTATCTTGCCGAGATCCGTGCAAAGTGCCGGTCGCGCCGCTTGAGCAGGTCGGCCAGCGTCACGCCTTCCCGGTTCCACGCCCGGCCGGTGGCAACCACGATCGTGTCGGCCGAGGTCGCGTAACGGGCGGCGTCCTCGGCGGTGACACGGATGCCGTCGAAATCGCCCGCCGGCGTGTGCCCCTGGAAGTCGACCAGCGGGTTGTGCTCCATCATCATGGTCAAGGGCTCGTCGATCGACAGTGTGCCTTCGACGAAGAAGGGGACCTTCTGAACCAGCGCCCGGAGGTCGGGAACCTCACGGCTGCCTCCCGTACGCTCGTCGCCGTGGCGGCTCTGGCCCATAACCTGGCTGACGCTCCACTGCTTCCCGTCGGAGGTATCGCGGTAATGGCAATGAACGCAGCTCTGATCCTGGTCGACCGAGAACACGCTGGTCTGCACGAAGAACTCGCCGCGTTCGAAGTCAGTGGCCGGGAACGCTTGGGGTAGCCGCGATACCGAGCGGGTGACGGTTGTACCGTCGCGCATATCGACGAACGTGACGCTCTCGTCGAGGTGGTTGGCGACCACCAGCGTCGACCCGGCGACCGCCAGACCCGTAGGTTTGAGGCCGGTGGCGAAGACGCGACCGGGGCGCAGTCGCCCGGACGGCGGCGCATCGACCGAAACGTGCCATTCCTGCACTTCGAAGGTGCCCGACATGGAGACGAACAGGCGGTCGCCGTCCGCGGCGATCTGTTCCGGGAAGGCGCCGGCGACGCGCAGAAGATCCGGCGGCAGATCGCCTTTGACGTCGCCGGGAAGGGCTTCGAACGAATCGGACGTGTAGCGAGTGAAGGTCTCCGAAGCCGTGTACACATCGACGCGCTCAGCGCCCGGATCGAGGATGACGATGTCGTTGCCGATGTCGCGGAACTTCTCCTGCGCGGTGCCGTCGACGGCATCGAACCGACCGAGCGGCCGTTGCCTGTCGAGCGGCAGCGGCCGGGCCGTGGCGGGATCGCGCCACAGCGTGAAATCGGCGTTCGGCTCGCGGGAATCGAGGCTCTCGCGACCGGCGTCGTGGTCGCCAGGGTGTCCCGAACCGACGTTGAGCGTGGCGAACACGAGTCGGCCTCGCGCCCAGGCGATGTCGTTGACCGGCGAACGGGTGAAGATGCGCCGCGTCTCGCGCCGCGAGCCGAGATCGACCACCGACACGTCGAGCGACCCGGTGTTGGCGACGTACAGCGTGCTGCCGTCCGGCGCGATGGCCATGTCGCGCGGTTTGTCGCCGACGGAGATGCCAGGCCCCTCGGTGCCGTCGGCGATCCAACGGCGCAGCGCTGCGAAGTCGGGATCGCGGTCCGGTTCCGGAAACACGACGCCGCCGGGGTGATGCTTGCCGTCGATGCTGTCGGCACGGCCACCGTGACGCGTTGCGGTCACCGCAAGGAGAAGCGGACTGAGTTCCGGCGCTCCGGCGCGCGCGTGGACGACCGTGCTCCGAAAGATCTGCCGGTCGTCGCGACCGGCATAGAACCCGCCGGCCGCATAGAGGTGGCAGCTCGCCGTGCCGCAGCGGGCGCGCAGGACGCCTTTGATGCCGTCGGGACCGCCCGTTTGCGGGGGCGGGGCGATTTCCTCGAGCGGGGCGAAGCCGCAGCGCACGCACCGGGTCGCCGCCGGGTTGGCATCGCGCCATCCACACATGGGACACTTGCGCCACCCGGTCGGGTGGCGCCGTGGCGTACCGAAAAACCGGCGGCGGTCGAAACCCAGCTCGCGCAGCCGACCGGAGAGCCGGTCGTCGTCCCACGTCAGGTCGACCACGAGCACCTGGTTCGTCCAGAAGTTCGAGACGTAGACCGTGCGCCCATCCGGCGCGAAGATCAGATCCTCGGCGTAGAACGGCACGGGGATGCTGGAGACGACGCGGTCGGTGGCGACGTCGATCACGGATAGGTAGTTGGAGAATCGATTGGTGACGACGACCCAGCGACCCGTGGGGTGCAGAGCGATTCCGTACGGGTGGGACCCGACGGCGACGCGGCCGATCTCGCGCCGGCGGGGCACGTCGAAGACAACGACCTCCGACCCCGGAGCGATCTCCTTGCCGGCGAGCGTCACGTAGGCCCTGGCACCGTCGAGGGTGGCCGCGACGCGGTAAGGCCGGGTGCGAAGCGGCTGGCGGGGCAGCGACGGATCGGGGTTGGCGACGGGCAACAGGTTCCGGGGCGCCTCCGGGGCCGAGCTATCGTCGGGCGTGCCTGCAAGGTCAACCGGCGGTGCCACCGGCACCGCCCGCCCGGCATCGTGGTTGCCGGCAGAATTACGGTACAGCGAAACCCCGATGCCGGTAACGAGCGCGGCGCACGCCAGGACGGCGAGCCAGAGATCTCCCCTGTCTTGGCGGTCGATCGGCCGCCGTCGAGGGCGAGGGATTCGACTTGATCCCGGAAGCTCGAACATCCCCCAACCGCCGTAGTCCCGTGAGGAGTTGAAGACAGCCAGCATATGCGACGCGAACGAAGGGGCGGTCAAGTACCTCATCCCGCTGCGCAGTCAGGTCCCTCTCCTTCGAACATTGGGATGGGTGGGACCGGGGATGGGCAAGTGCAATGGCGGGCAGCCATCGGGGTCGGCATCGGCATCGGTATCGATCCGATTCCCTCGATCCCGATAGCGGTTCCGACCCCGACCCCACGGCAACAGCACCCCACCGCGGAGTCAGGTCCCTCTCCCAGCGGGAGAGGTCAGGTGAGGGGATCCACATCCTCCCGCAGTTCAGTCCCGTGTCACGATCGCCACGCCCCGCACCGCTTCCCCAATTCTCGCCAGCACACCCTCGATGTTTTCAATCACGTCGTTGTTCCAGAACCGCACAACCCGGCACCCCGAGAGTTTCAGAAACCGGGCACGCTCTTGGTCGTATTCCCGTTGCTCCAAGTGCTGACCGCCATCTACTTCCACCACCAGCCTCGATTCCACGCAACAGAAGTCGACGTGACGCTCGTGCCTCATTCGATCTTATCCCCTCACCTGTCCTCTCCCGCCGGGAGAGGAACCTGACTCCGCGGCGGGGTGCTGTTACCGTGCTGTGGCGGGCATCGAACGCGCGCGGAGCGCGCGTTTCACCTGGGCGGGCCGGTGGTTACTGCGGTACCGCCCGCCAACTCCGGTGCGCCGGCACGCCGATCTCCGGCGCATGGCCGAGCACCGCGTACGGATATGCGAAGGCCAGGGCATCGCGCTGCACGTCGAGCGGCGGGGCGTCGCCCAGGTACGGCGCGATCAGCAACCGGAAATGCTGCCGCTGTCCGTTGTAGGAAGGCGCATGCGGATCGGTAGTGTCCGCCAGCTTCTCCGCCAGGAACTTGCCGAGACCCGTGACCCCCGTGGCGTAAGAGAGTTGCCGGCCGTAGTAGCTGCCGAAGGGATTGAGAAAGATGAGCGTCTCGTTGCCGTCGCGGCGCGTGCGCATCGGGCAGAACGCGAAACACGCCATCGCATCGGCCGTCTGCGCAACCAGCAACCCGCGTTCGCCGTCGCTGACGGCGACCCAGCCGTGGGTGACGTGGTTGTTGAACGCGTCGAGTTCGCGGTTAGCCGAGAAGGCGCCGTACTCGGGCTCGTAGCTGCTGACGTGCCCGAAGTAATTGTGCTTCCACACCCGCAGCGGGCGTCCCGGTCGACCGCGCAACGCCGGCACGATCTCGCACGGCATCACCTCGTGCCAGTGGCCGTCGTAAACCTGTTCGAGGCGCCGTGCCCGCTCGCGCTTGAAGTTGCGCGAGTGCGTGTGCGGATAGCGGACGCGCGTATCCACGAACAGGTACGGCAGGCCGGTCGCCAACAGGTACTCGCGCTCGAACTCCACGTCGGCGGCAGGCTCGCTGTAGATGGTCGCTTTCCCGCGCACACCCACGATCCCGATATTGCCATCGCCGAGTGCGGCTACGGTCGTGGGTTCCCATTGCGTCACCCGGGTTACGGCCCCGCGGTAGGTCACGGCGCTGCGCATGACTTCTCCCGCGCTCCATTGCTGTCCGAGCGCGGTCAGGCCCACTGGCCGGCCCGCGGCGTCGAAGGCGAGGGTCAGATGCTCGTTAAGCAGCACACCGTCGCGCGCGATGACGGTCCCCGACGACGGCGCGATCGCGGGTGCTCCCAGTTCGAGGCGGTACGGGCGCCGCTCGCCCGCCTCCAGCGTCGCCACGAAGAGCAGTTCGCCGTCGGCGTTGCCGGGAGCGCCGGAAAGGCCACGCACCGCCGCGGTCTGCCTCCGGCCGTCGCCGGTGACGACCGCGGCGCCAGCCGGCGGCGCGGCAGCGAGGCGCAGCGGCAGTCGCACCAGCGCCCGCGACGGGGCGGCGGCGTAGGTTACGGCGTCGGTGGAGACGCCGCGCACGTAGTCCACGAGCGAGAACGAAAAGCCCTGCGGATCTTCGGCCGTGGCGCCGGCGGCCAGATCGAAGGCCCGGGCGGCCTCGGCGACCGCTTCGTCGACCAGGGCGGTGACCGTGTGCAGCCGGGTCTTGTTGACGATCGGGGAGGCCAGACCGAAGTGAGTGGTCGAAAGCGCGAGGAGGCGCGCCTGCGCCGCGGCCTCGAGCCGCGCCGCGATGACGTCGCGGTCGCCGCCGGAGAGGGAATCGTCGCACAGGCGGCGCGCCTGCAGGTCGAGGATGCGGGCCCGTTCGATGCCCGTCCAGATGTGATGGTTCGACCATTTCTCCGCCCAGCTCGAGTAACCGTCGAAACTGCCGTCGGCCGTGTCCTGCGCAATGACGATATCGGCCAGAGGGGGGTGGGTTTCCAGGTACGCGCCGGGGGTCGTGAAGGCGACGAAGTCGAGCCCGCGGGCAATATCGATCAAACCGTCGAGGCCGCGAAGCTCCGGCATGAGACGATCGATCAGCGGCACGGAGACCCCGGCCCAGAAAGGGTCGTCGGCGTCGGCATCGAGCAGGAGCAGGAAGTCGATCGGCTCCGCCATGGCGAGTTGATAGCGCCGCAAGCGCCGCAGCCAGCGCGCGAACGAGACGTGCTCGGCGAGGTCGCCGTGGTTGTGCGCCGGCAGGAGGACCATGGAGCGCTCGATACCCGAGTAGGTCAGGCGCAGCGGATTGCAGCGCCGTTCGAGGGGCAACGGCGGCACGAAGTTGCTGAAGGCGTTGAACGGCACGCCGCTGTAATAGAGGCTGATGCAGTCGATGCCGTGGCGCGGGTACAGAGCCAGGTGCAGCGGCGTGTACATCATCTCCTGCGGGCGTACGATCGGCGCGAAAGTGCCGAAGAGGTCGCGTACGCCCGACCCGGCTGCGTTGGTCAGGGCGCGAGAGATAGCGGCGTCGAATTCGCTGGCCGTGTGCGCGGCAATCAAACCGTTGTTGTACGACATCGCCTCGACTTCGTCCTGCCCGGCGGCGACGCGGCGCCGGATAGCGGCGATCAGGTCGGGGCAGTGCGCGGGCATGATACGTTCGAGCGAGAAGTAGTTCTCGATATCCCAGGTGCCGCGCACCGGCACGCCGCGCGCATTCCAGGTGTCGAGGACCTCGACGATCCGGCGGATGATGCGGATGTCCTTGCCGAAGCCGTCCTCGTCGACCGTGTCGCCGCGGTAGGAATGGTAGAAGTTCGCGTGAAAGCGAAACGCGAGATGGATCCGCGGCGCAGAGGCGGCTGCCGGCGTGCCTGCCATGATGTCGCTCCTTTCCTCGTCCGCCGGTGCGCCCGGTCTGGGAACTAAGTGGTGTGGCCGCGGTCGATTGCCGGCGTTGCCGCCGGCGGTAGACCGGGGGCCGCCGAAGGCACACGATCGGCTCGGCGTCCGCTGATTCGCGCCAGGAAGCGGCCGATATCCTCGAGAACCAGGTACCCGCACGGAACCACGAGCAGCGTGATAAGCGTTGCGAACAGCACCCCATAACCGAGCGAGATGGCCATCGGGATTAGAAACTGCGCCTGGACGCTTTGCTCCGTCATCAGAGGCAACAATCCGACGAAGGTCGTCAGTGAAGTCAGCACGATGGGCCGAAACCGGGCCACGCCCGCTTCGGTAATCGCGTCGTGGACGGTCACGCCTTCGCTGCGGGCCTCGTTGACGAAGTGCACCAACACCAGACTCGCGTTCACCACCACACCGGAAAGGGCGACGATACCGATCACCGACATCATGCTCAGATGTCGACCCATCAAGAGGTGCCCGCCGATCGCACCGACGATGCCGAACGGAATCACGCTCATGATGATGAACGGCTGGGTATACGAACCCAGCGGGATCGCCAGCAACGCGTACACCGCGAACAGCGCCAGAACGTACGCGCCCAGCAAACCCGACAGCGCGCGGGTCTGCTCGCGTTGCTCCCCTTCGAGATCGTAAGACACCGACGGGTAGTCGGCGAGGATGCGCGGCAGCTTCTCGCCGGTCATATCCTCCAGCACTTCGTTTGCCGTCGTCACCGCGCGGTCGACGTCGGCCGTAACGTTGACGACGCGCTTGCGGTCGGTGCGCCGGATCGTCGAATAGCCGCGGCCGAGATCGACCGTGGCCACCGTCGAAAAGGGCACCTCGGTGCCGTCCGGGGCGCGCACGCGGAGATTTTCGAGATCGCCGATCGAAGTTCGATCGCGCTCCGGGTACCGGACCATGACCCGGATGTCGTCGCGCCCGCGCTGGATGCGTTGCGCCTCCTGTCCGTAGAAAGCCTGCCGCACCTGACGCGCGAGGTCCTGCAGGGTCAACCCCAGCAATTCGGCCGACGGTCGGATGCCGAGCTTGATCTCGCGCTTGCCGGCACGAAAGGAGTCGGCGATGTCGACGACGCCGGGATAACGCGCGAGTTCGTCCTTTACGCGCCGTGCCGCCTGCGCCAGTTCATCGATGTCGGTGCCGGCCAACTCGATATCGATGGCGTTGCCGGCCGAAAACAGGTCGGAGGCATACCCGAGCTCGGTCGCTCCCGGCACGGCGCCGACGAGATCGCGCCAGCGCTGGCCGATCTCCCCGGTGCTGATGTCGCGCTCCTCGGAAGGCACGAGCCCGATCACCACCTCGGCGACATTGCCGCGCACTTCGCCGATCCCCTGCACCGCCGCGGGGTTATTGTCCTGCCGGTCCTTCAACGGCTGCGCCCCGACCGCCGTGAGCACGTTCTTGAATAGACTGGCGCCGGGCCGCGCGTGCGCCGCGTCGATCTCCTGCCGCAACGGCCCCACGGCCGCCGCGATACGGTCGACCGCCGCCTGCGTGACTTCGGCGGTCGTGCCCGGCGGCATCGTCAGACGGGCTGACAGGTAATCCGCCTCGATGGGCGGAAAGAAGGAGAAGTGCATGCGGCCGCTGGCAACCACCGTGAACGCCAGCAGCAACAGTACCATCGCAATGGCAATGGTCGTGTAGCGCCATTCCTGCGCCAGCACCAACACCGGGCGGTAGACCTTGTGCGCGAAAGCTATCAACCCATCGCTGCAGCGGTCTTGCAGCCCCACCCATGCGCGCCCGACTCGGGTACGAGGTCCGCGGTGCGGATGGGCGTGACCGAGATGAGCGGGCAGCACGAATTGCGACTCGATCAGCGAACACACCAGGCACGCGATCGACACGATGCCGGCGACGGCGAACACCTGGCCCATCGGGCCCGGCAGCACCACCATCGGCACGAACGTCGCCACGGTCGTCAGGACGCCGAAGACCACCGGTACCGTCACCTGTTGCGTGCCGATCACCGCGCCTTCGAGGTTGTTGCCGAGCTTCTCCTGCCAGGTGTGAACGCTCTCGCCGACCACCGTGGCGTCGTCGACGAGGATGCCGAGCACGACGATGAACGCGAACAGCGAAATGACGTTGATCGAGATGCCGAGCGGATTGAACAGCGCGAGAGCGCCGAGGAAGGAAATCGGGACGCCGAGGGTTACCCACGCCGCCAGTCGCGTGTGCAGGAACAGCGTGAGCACGATAAACACGAGAATGAACCCGCTTCTCGCGTTGCTCAGCAGCGTTTCGAGCCGGCCGCGCAACGGCACCGAATCGTCTTGCCAGACGGTCAGCGAGACGCCCTCGGGCAGCCGCGGTTGGGCCGTGGCGACGTATTCTTTGACCGCCTCCGCGATCTCGATAACGTCCTGCTGCCCGACCCGAAACACCTGGATCAGCAGCGCGGGTTTTCCGTCGAAACGTCCCGAGACGCTGGTATCCGCGAAGCCGTCGACGACCGTGGCGACGTCGCCGAGCGTTACCCGGGTGCCGTCGGCGCGCGTGAGGACGATGATGTCCTCGAAGTCCGGCCCGCGGTACGCCTGCCCTTTCGCGCGCAGCAGGATTTCTCCGCCGGCCGTCTCGATGGTGCCTCCGGGCAGATCGAGCGAAGAGCGGCGGACGGCGGCGGCGACATGATCGAACGTGATGCCGTGGCGGCGCAGCGCCTCCTCGGAAATCTCGATCGAGATCTCGAACGGCCGCGCCAGTACCACGTCGACCTGAGTGATCGCCGGATGGGCGGCAAGCTCGTCGCGGATCCGTTCGGCAATGGCGCGCAGGCTGCGCTCGTCGGCGGGCCCGTAGAGGGCGATGTCGCTCACCGGGCGCCGAATCGTAACGCGCGCCACGATCGGCTTCTCCGTCTCCGTGGGAAACGTGTTGATGGCATCGACGCGGTTCTTGATGTCGGTGAACACGCGATCGACGTCGGAGCCGGCGAGCACCTCCGCAATAACCGCACATGCTCCCTCGGCGGCCGTCGAACGAATGCGGTCGATGCCGTCGATACCGTCGATCTGCTCTTCGATGCGAACGCAGACGCCCTCTTCGACTTCCTCGGGCGCGGCGCCCAGGTACTCGACGGCGACGCTCACCATGTCGATATCGATGTCCGGGAAGGTCTTTTGCGGAATCGACGGCAGGGCCATCAGGCCGCCGACGACGAGAACCATCATCAGCAGGTTGGCCGCGACGTTGTTGCGCGCGAACCAGGCTACCGCCGTCTTCATCCGCTCAGTGCGCCCCGGCGGCGGCCGTCGCCACCGCCGCGTTGTTCCGCATGGCCGGGCGGACGCGCATGCCGTCGACGGCGGTCTCGATCGCCGAGGTGACGATGCGATCTCCGCGTGCGAAGGTCTTCGCGGCCAGCACAACGTCGCGGCGCTCCCGGCGGATCACATCGGCGCGGCGCATTCGCAGTCGGTCGTCCGCATCCACCACCAGGACGTGATCTCGATCGCGCATCGCCGCCCGGGGCACCACGACGACCTCGTCGACGGTCCGGCCCAGGATCTCGGCCTCGACGAACAGACCGACCGCCAGGGGCGGCGCCCCGTCGTTGTCGCCGTAAGGATCGTCGACCGCGGCAACCAGGTTCACCAGGCGACTGCGCGTGTCGATCTCGCCCTCGGTGCGCACGACATGTCCGCGCCACTCCTGTTCGCGACCGGCAAACTCGGCGCGCAGGACGACTTCCGGGTTTTCGGCCGGCGGCAGACCGCTACGGCTCAGGAGCGGCACATCGATAAAAGCCAGTTCCGCATCGGCGATCGGCAGGCGGACTTCGGCGCGGTCGATGGCGTACAGGTGAGCCACAGGAGCGCCGCGGCTAACGAACTGGCCGACGTCGACGGTCTCGCGGCGCACTCGTCCCGTAAACGGCGCGCGCAGCCTGGTCCGATCGAGATCGCGCTCGGCCTGTTCGAGTGCGGCCCGAGCCTCCCGCAACGTCGCCGCGGTTACGCGTTCGGCACGCTCGACGTCGTCGAGTTGAGCCTGGCTGGCGACGCCCGTCTTGATCAGGCCGCGCAGCCGCTCGAGTTCCTTGTCGGCGCGGACGTGCTCGCTTTCGGCGCGGGCCAGCGCCGCCCGCGCCCGCTCGCGCGCCACTTCGTAGTCGGCGGGTTCGATCTCGATCAGGACCTCCCCCTCCTCGAAGAACCCGCCCGAAACCAGTCGCGGCGATACCCAGACCGCCTTGCCCGAGACCTGCGGCACCAGATCGCTCTCGGTCCGGGCCGAGACGGTACCCTGGGTACGCACCCGCATCCGGTGACGGGTGACGTTAACCGGGGCCACTTCGACCGCCGGCGCGACCGCCTCCGGGACCCGTTCCGTTACATCCGGCGCGGTTGCGAACAACAGCGCCACGGCACCCAGGCCGGCCGCGAACACGGCAACCGGTAGCACGATCTTGAGGGTTCGCTTCACGATCGCGACTATAGGAGGTCGCCTGCCCCAATCAAGGTAGAGCCTCGACGGGGCGGCTCGAGGCATCGCCGGACCCCGGCGGGCGCTCGGCCGCGGTTGGCGACTCAGGACCGGGCGGGGTCGACGGGGGACGCTGTCCCGTACAACCGGCCGTGCCGGATGAACCACTTCTCGATCTCGACCGCGACGAACACCAGCGACGACAACCCGAGGCAGGCGGCCAGTTCGCCCGCGGTCAGCGGCTCGGTGCGAAAGATCGGGTTGAGCGCCGGCACGTAGATCGTCGCGAGCTGCAGCAGCAAGGTCAGCACGACGGCGCCGAGCAGGGGCCGATTCGAGCCGAGACCCTGCCTGAACAGCGAGTCGCGCTCGGAGCGGATCGCCAGTGCATGTCCCATCTGCGACAGCGTCAGGACGGTAAACACCATCGTTTGCCAGTGCGCCGACGCGCTGCGGACGGCCCACGCCTGAGTGAACAGACAGACTGCGCCCATGAGCAGGCCGACCCAGACGATGTGCTGCCACATGCCGTGCGCGAAAACGCTTTCGTCGGGCGGGCGCGGCGGGCGGCGCATCAGGCCGCGCTCCTCGGGCTCGGCCGCCAGGGCGAGTCCCGGCAAGCCGTCGGTAACCAGGTTGATCCACAGGATATGGATCGGCAGCAGCGGGATCGGCAGGCCGATGAAGGGCGCGAGGAAGATCGTCCAGATCTCGCCCGAGTTGCTGGTCATCGTGTACTTGATGAACTTGCGGATGTTGTCGAAGATGCGCCGGCCTTCGCGCACCGCGCTCACGATGGTGGCGAAGTTGTCGTCGAGCAGGATCATGTGCGCCGCCTCTTTGGCGACGTCGGTGCCGGCAACGCCCATGGCAACGCCGATATCGGCGCGCCGGAGAGCCGGCGCATCGTTGACGCCGTCGCCGGTCATGGCGACGAGCTCGCCGCGGGCCTGTAGCGCCTTGACGATGCGGATCTTGTGCTCGGGCGCGACGCGCGCGTAAACGCGCACCTGCGCCACCTGCGCGTCGAGATCCCGGTCGGAGAGCCGATCGAGATCTTGCCAGGTCATGACCGCGTCGCCGACGTCGTCCAGGATACCGAGGCGACGAGCGATACTGCGCGCCGTGGCGGGATGGTCGCCCGTGATCATCACCGGCGTGATGCCCGCACTGCGGCACAGGGCCACCGCCTCGGCCGCCTCGGCCCGGGGCGGATCGAGCAGGCCGGCCAGCCCGAGGAACGTCAGATCGGTTTCTACCGTGTCGGGCGTGGGCGTCGCCGGCAACTCCGCGAGCGGGCGCGACGCGAAAGCGATTACGCGCAGGCCGTCGGCGGCCATACGCTCGGCGGCGGCGTTTACCGCCGCCGCATCGATCGGCGCCCGGCCGTTCGCGGAGAGCTGTCCCGAGCACAGCGGCAGCAGCACTTCCGGTGCGCCCTTGACGTAGGCGACGACGCCGGCGACGCCGCGGTGCAGCGTGGTCATGCGCTTGCGATCCGAATCGAAGGGCAATTCGGCCAGACGCGGCGCCTGTGCCAGCCGTTCCGCCTTGCCATAACCGGCGGCCTCCGCCGCCAGCAGCAGCGCCACTTCGGTCGGATCGCCGACCGCGCGTTCGTCCGCCCCGTACCTCGCGTCGTTCGACAGTGCCAGCGCGGTGAGCAGGTCCGGCCACGGCGACTCGGAGCCGGGTTGCGAGGTCACCGCTCCGCCGCAGAAGTACTCCTCGACGCGCATGCGGTTTTCGGTGAGCGTACCGGTCTTGTCGGAACAGATGAAGGTCACCGAGCCGAGCGTCTCGACCGCCGGCAGTCGGCGGATCAGCGCCTGCCGCCGCGCCATGTTTACGGCGCCCAGTGCGAGGGTCACGGTCACCACCGCCGGCAGAGCTTCCGGGATGGCGGCCACGGCGAGGCTGATGGCGGTGAGCAGCATCAGCACGACGGGTTCGCCGCGCAGCACGCCGGCGACGAACACCACCACGCAGATGGCGAGCACGGCGATGGCGAGACGGGCGCCGAACCTTGCCAGCCGCTTCTGGAGCGGCGTGCGCACCTCTTCCTCCTCGTGGAGGAGTTGGGCGATGCGCCCGAGCTCCGTCTGCATGCCGGTGCCGACGACCACGCCGCGTCCGCGCCCGTAGCTCACCAGCGTGCCCTTGAAGGCCAGGTTGCGGCGATCGCCGAGCGGCAGCGCCGGTTCGTGCAACGCCCGGGTGAATTTCTCGACGGGTTGCGACTCGCCGGTAAGCGCGGCCTCTTCGGTGCGCAGCGTGTGCGCATCGATCAGGCGCAGATCCGCGGGCACCACGTTACCCGCTTCGATCTCGACGAGATCGCCGGGCACCAGCTCGGCGGCGGGAATCGTACACAGCTCGCTGTCGCGCACGACCCGCGCCGACGGCGCGGCCATCAGTTTGAGAGCCGCCACGGCGCGTTCGGCGCGATATTCCTGCACGAAGCCGATGACCGCGTTGAGCGCGACGATGACGACGATGGCGATGGTATCGGTAAGGTCGCCGATCAACCCGGAAACGACGGCGGCGCCGATCAGCACCACGATCATGAAGTCGGCGAACTGATCGGCGAGCATGCGGACAATGCCGCGGCGGCGGCCTTCTTGCAGTTCGTTGCGGCCGCAGGTCGCCAGGCGCTCCGCGGCCTCGGCGCTCGTGAGCCCGCGTGCGCCGTCGCCGCCGAGCGCGCGCAAGGTGTCCTCTACACTAGCGAGGTGCCAGTGACGTACTGGCGGGGCCTTGGCCGACGCGGACATGGCGACTGCTACCCGGCGAGAGCGTCGAACGGCACCGGCTCGGCACGATCCGCATGCCCCGCCCCCGTGCAGGGACGCTCCGGCGTCGTCCGGGTCGGGACTCTCGGCCACGATCGACGGCTAACGGGGCATCGCAGTCGAACCCACCGCGGGCCCGCACAAGCGATCTGTTCATCCGCGGCCGTCATTCACGCAGCTTGTACTTGACGCAAGCTGCCCCGTCGAGACGGCCGGGTTCCAGCGGGGGCCCGTCGTGTGCGGGTCCCCGTCGTGTGCGGGTCGGACCACTTCAACCTGCGGTAATCGCTGGATCTACGTAACGAAATCAGGCGCATTTTGCGGCTATGGCGTCGTTTTCGACGCCAGAACCGCCAGGATACGCCGCCGCTTCCTCACGCAGGACATGGGGCGCCGCCCTCACCCACCCGATTCCGAGGCAAAAAACGACCGCATAGACCCGTCTTTGAAGCCAGAATAAGCGACTTGTCAAATAAATGCGCGTACATCCGGAGGTCCGACCCACGCGACTCCGCAGGGTGCGAATTCCCACCGTTTCTCGCTGCGGGCTATGGCGTCCTTCCCGCCCCGTCCCGGCTTGTCCCGGACCGTTCGTTTGCAGAATGTTTGCGCCTCGTCGGTTCCGGATCTCGGTGGGATGTTGCATCACTCCGAGGGCGACATGGCGACCGTTCGGGCAGGCGCCGGCATCGGTGGGTGACGGTGCCCGAGTGGCCGCGATCAGTACCTATCGATGTTCTCTCTCAGGATCAGCTTCAGCATTGTCTGATAAGGCAAGCCGCGTTTCTTCCCCTTCTGGGTCAGACGCGCGATAAGATCCGCCTCCAATTTGATGGAGGTTGGCCGGAGGGGCCGAACCACGACCGCCGAACCGGCCGCCTGTGCTGCGTCCGCCCAGTCCCCGCCCACCGTATCATTGCGGGTATTCCTCACTACGCCGATTCGCTTTCCCGCCGCCGCCGGTTTCCTCTTCCCGGCCGATGAGGCTCTCATAGAATTTCCTTTCCTTACGCCCCATGGGGCGACAACTGATTACACGTACCTTCGCGCCGCGGCGGGTGAAGACCATCGTGAGCCGTTTGCCGGTGTCTGTCTCTCCGAAGAGCACCCAGCGGGGTTCCGCATAGACCGGACTCACGACGCGGCCGGCGAGCACGAACACGCGTTCGATCAGGGACTCCGCCTCGTCGCAGGTCACGCCGTGCTTGGTCGTGCTCTTCAGGCTGTTGCCCTGGTCCCATACAAACGGGGGACGCCGCGCAAGCCACGCCGCCGTCTCCTCATCCGCAACGAGCCGCCTCATTGCCCACCAGCAACGTAGCTACCGCGTAGCTACCCGTCAATCATCGTACGGAGCCGCGCCCGCGATGCTTTGCGTTGCCGGCGTTGCTCCGCTCCTTGATCCCGTTGGGCGGAACCGACGAGACACCCACGTGCGAACCCGACCCGCCACCGATGAGCGCAGGGTGAGCGGGGGAAACCCAATCAAATTCCACCACCGCTCAGGCTGAGCCTGTCGAAGCCGGGTTTGGCCGCTTATCGACAGTCTCTTTCGCGGGAATGACGAAGGTCCCGCCGAGGCTTTGCAGGACGGCCACCCACGCGGTTTTCGCTGACCCTTGCCACAGGCTGCCGAGCATCCGTTAGTGTAACTGACGAACTGACGACACACCCACGTGCAAACCCCACCCGCCACCGTTCGTGCCGAGTAGCGCCGCTTCCTCAGGCGCGTATCGAGGCACGTCCGCTGTCACCCCTCGATACGGCCCCTGAACAAACGGGTCCTACTCGGGGCGAACGGGGAGTTGCGGGCATTGGGTTGCGGGGGGTAGCCCGCGCGATGTTCCAGGAGGAGGAGGACAAGTCCTCCGTAGCCCCCGCGTCAGATGAAGCGTGCGCGGGGGCGGAGGAGGAAGGGAGTCGAACCCTCCGTCCGACTTGCGCCGGACCACGCGGTTTTGAAGACCGGGGAGGCCACCGGGCCCCATCCTCCTCCGTACCGTCCGCAAGACTATTCGATTTGAGAACATGGGCAAGGCGGGGATGAAGGGCCTGGGGGATCCACCACCTCACGTCCCCACGCCCTCATGCCCCCATGCCCTCACGCCCCAAGCCCCCAGCCATTGTCCCCGCCCTCCGTTTGCGTATTCTCTGGGCCCGGAGGACCGTACTCATGCCTGCAGAACACGGCGCGCCCCCGTGGCGTAGCTTCGATCTCTTCGCCCCCACCGACGAACACCGCATGCTCGCCGACACTCTGCACACTTTCGTCCGCGACGAGGTGGAACCGCAAGCCGCCGCTTACAACCGCGACGAGCGCTTCAACCTTGCCCTGTTCCGCCGCGCCGGCGAACTCGGCCTGCTCGGGCTCACCATCCCCGAAAGCGAAGGCGGCGCCGGACTCGATGCCACCGCCGCGGTCATGACCCACGAGGCCCTCTCGTATGCCGACCCCGCCTTCTGCCTCTCGTACCTGGCGCACGCCGTGCTCTTCGCCCACAACTTCGCCCACAACGCCACCCCCGCCCAGCTTGCCCGCGTCCTGCCCAAAGCCATCAGCGGCGAGTGGATCGGCGGCATGTGCATGACCGAACCGGACGCCGGCACCGACGTCCTCGGCATGCGCTCCACCGCCGTCCGCCAGGGCGATCACTACGTCCTCAACGGCCGCAAAATGTTCATCACCAACGGCGCTGTCGACGACCACACCCTCGGCGACGTCTTCCTCGTCTACGCCAAGACCGACGGCAAGATCAGCACCTTCCTGATCGAGAAGGGATTTCCCGGATTCGCCCTCGGCCAGCGCCTGCACGACAAGCTCGGCATGCGCGCCTCGATGACCGCCGAGCTGGTCTTCGATAACTGCATCGTGCCCGCCGGCAACCTCATCGGCCACGAAGGCGAGAGCATGAAACACATGATGCGGAACCTCGAGATGGAACGTCTGACCCTCGCCGCCATGTCGCTCGGCATCGCCATGCGCGCGGTCGAGGTCATGTTCCGCTACGCCAACGAGCGGAAGGCGTTCGGCACCGCCATCCGTGACTTCGGTCAGGTTCAGGCCCACCTCGCCAACTCGTACGCCGAGTTCAAAGCCGCCCGCGCCCTGGTCTACGATGTCGCGCGCCGGCTCGACCCCAGCACCTTCGGCAACCGCGCCGACGCCGACGCCGCTAAACTGTTCGCCGCCCGCATCGCCAAAGACATCGCCGACCGCGCCATTCAGGTCCTCGGCGGCTACGGCTACATCGGCGAGTACGTCGTCGAACGCCTGTGGCGCGATGCCAAGTTGCTGGAGATCGGCGGCGGCACCAACGAGGCGCACCAGAAGAACATCACCAAAGACGTCTCCCGCACCCCGGAGATGATCCGCCGGTGAACCGCCCCATTCTCGCCGCAATGGTCACGCTCGCGGTCGCCGCCGGCACCGCATGCGCCCACCCCCCGCACGCCTCCACGTCCCCACGCCCCCACGCCCTCACGCCCCCACGCCCCCCCCGCTTCTTCGTCCACGGCGACGGCCGTTTACGGCTCCGCCACGCCCACTTCAACAGCGTCCTCGACGTTCGCTATCGCCGCCCCGACGGCACTTACGATCCGGCGGCGCTGGCCGAGATCCGGCACTTCTTCCGTTCCCGCGGCGACGGACGCGAAGGCCGCATATCGCTGCGACTGATCGAGCTGCTCGGCTACGTACAAACCCACTACCGGCCACGGACGATGACCCTCGTCTCCGGATATCGCAGTCCGGACTACAACGAAGGAATCCGCTCGGCCGGGGCGCTGGCGGCGCAAACCTCGCTGCACACCCAGGGCCTTGCCGCGGACGTGGCAATGACCGGCGTCAACTTGAAGCGGCTCTGGACCGACCTGCGCGCCGAACAAGTCGGCGGCGCCGGGTACTACCGTAGCGGCAACTTCCTGCACCTCGACACCGGGCCGCCGCGCTTCTGGGAGGAAACGACCTCGCGGGTGAAAGACAACCTCTCCGCCGACAACGCGCGCGTCTTCGTTCGCACGGACTTCGACTACTACGACCGGCTCGACGGCGCCCGGGTGGAGCTGCACAGCGTCACGGCGTTTCCCCTCGCGATCCGCCGGGAAGCGTCCGTGGGGGGAACGCAGGTTGTGCTCGAAGCGGCGGACAACACGCCGGCGACGCGGCGCGGCGATTGCCTCGTCATCGACGCCCCGGCCGACGCCTACGTCTTCAACGTACGCTCCGCCGACGGGCACGGTTCCGCCGGCAAGGCGCCGCTGGTGCTCACCACCTGCGCGCCGCGCACCGGCAAGACGAAGGCCGAACTGGTCTCGAATCCGATCGAGGCGGAGCGGTAGCGGCACTTCGTACGCGCGGCGCACCGAACCCGGGCAAGTGCGGGGCGGCAGCCGGCGCCGCTCTGCGGCGGGTTGGGTCCTGCCTATTCGGGCTTTTCGAGGGCGTCGAGCTGGGGCGGCTCGATCTTCTTGAAGCCGGCGGGGACGGCGAACACGTCGGCCGGCGGGGTTTCCGACTTTACCTCGATGGCCTCGGTCGTCGTCGAGGTCCGCTCCCCTCCGGCGCCCCAATCGATGGTCGTGCGCAGCGGAACGCCCTGCACGCTGGCCAGCGTTTCCATCACGCGAGCCATGTCCCAGCCTTCGCCGAGGTCTTTCGTCGCCGCCACGGCCTTCTCGGCGTAACCCGGCGGCAGGCGCAACGACTCGGCCACCCACGCCTCGATCGACGAGTCGCCGCTGCGGGCGGCGTATTCTTTGGTCTCGTAACCGGCGATCCGTTCCGTCTTGCCCGTGGGTTTCAATTCCGCGGCCGGGGAGTTGGCCATGCCGCCCTCGCCCCCGCCCATCTTACCCAGGTATTGTTGGGCACGGGCGCGGGCTTCCGGGGGCATTTCCGCCATCTGCTGTTCGAGCTGACGGCGCATCTTGTCCATGTGCACCCGCACCCCGCGCACGCGTTCCCGCATGGCCACGAAGCTCTCGCTGTAATAGGTCTTGTCTTCCTTGTTCACGAAGGTCAGGCGATCGGTGTCAAGGTCCAGTATGAGCCGCATCGCCCTGGTATCGACGGCCATCTTGCCGCCCGACCAGTACTGGGTCGACTCCTCCGGCGGCGTGCCCATGCCGGCGTTGGTGACACGCTGGCGAACGATCAAATCGAGCGCCGACGCCGGCGACGCCAGCGTCGCTACAATCGTCACGATCCACAATCCCTTCACGCGCTTTACGCTTCTCACGGCCGGTCCTCCTGGCTGCATTGCGACGCCACCGGCACTCAGGACCGGGGAGTGGCGCCCCGTGCTTACGGCGACCGGCGCCCGCCGTCAACGGCGCGGGGTCCATTATACGATCGTGAACCCGCGCCCCTTGCCTCTTGGGGTCGATGCGGTATCGTCCGCGCATGCACGTCGAGGAAACGGTGGTGGCGCTGTGCCGCGAGGCGCGGCAGGCGGCGCGGCGGCTGGCTACCGCCGGTACGGAGACGAAGAACCGCTGCCTGCGCGACGCCGCGGGGCGGTTGCGCCGGGCCGGAGCCCGACTGCTGGAGGCCAATCGAGACGACGTGGCAAGAGGGCGAGAGGCCGGCATGTCGGCGGCATTCGTCGACCGGCTGACCCTCAACGAGGCGCGGATCGAGGCGATGGCCGCGGGGGTCGAGCAGGTGGCCGCCCTGCCCGATCCGGTCGGTGAAACGATCGCGCAATGGAAGCGGCCGAACGGTCTCGAGATCGGTCAGGTGCGCATCCCGCTCGGCGTCGTCGGCGTGATCTACGAATCCCGCCCCAACGTAACCGCCGACGCGGCGGCCCTGTGCCTGAAGGCGGGCAACGCCACGATCCTGCGGGGCGGGTCCGAGGCGATCATCACCAACCGGGCCATCGCCGGCGAGCTCGCGGCCGCGGCCGCCGCCGTGGGCCTCCCGGCCGCGGCCATCCAACTGGTGCCGACGACCGACCGCGAGGCGGTCCAGGTGTTGCTGCGGCAGAGCACCTACATCGACGTCATTATTCCGCGCGGCGGCGAAAGCCTGATCCGCGCCATCACCGAGTCGTCGAAGATCCCGGTGGTACAGCACTATGCCGGGGTCTGCCATACCTACGTCGACGCGCACGCCGACCTGGCCATGGCGGAACGGATCTGTTTCAACGCCAAGGTGCAGCGGCCCGGGGTCTGCAACGCCATGGAGACCATGCTGGTCCACGCCGCCGTGGCCGAGCGCTTCCTCCCCGCGATGCTGCGGGCGTTCGCCGACGCCGGAGTAAGGTTGCGCGGTTGCGATCGGACCAGAGCGATCGTGCCGGCGGTCGATGCGGCGACCGAAGACGACTGGCGGACCGAGTACCTCGACCTCATCCTGGCGGTGAAGGTAGTCGACTCGCTCGACGAGGCGATCGACTTCATTGCCGTTTACGGCACCGGTCACTCGGACGCGATCGTCACCGAGCATTACGGTAACGCGCGGCGGTTCCTCGCCGAGGTCGACTCGGCCGCCGTCTACGTCAACGCCTCGACGCGTTTCACCGACGGCTACGAATTCGGCTTCGGCGCCGAAGTGGGGATTTCGACCAATCGCCTGCACGCACGCGGTCCGATGGGACTGCGTGAGCTGACCACATACAAGTACACGGTGCTCGGCAGCGGCCAGATTCGGCAATGAAGTCCCGGGCGTGAACAGCGCGGCGCATCGACGCCGCCGAGCGCCCCGCCGGCGGGCGGTGAGGATCGGCATACTCGGCGGCACCTTCAATCCCATTCACCTCGCGCACCTGCGCTGTGCGGAGGAGGTGGGTCAGGCGCAGGCGCTCGACCGGGTTCTGTTCGTGCCGAGCGCGACGCCGCCGCACAAGGGCGCCGACAACCTGGCCCCGGCGGCCGCTCGGCTGGCCATGGTGCGGCTCGCCATTGCCGGCAACCCGCGCTTCCGCGTCTCCACGCTGGAGATCGACCGTGGCGGCCGTTCGTACTCGGTCGACACGTTACTGGCCTTGCGCGCGGCCATGCCGGAGGCGCACCTCACCTTCATCTTGGGCATGGACGCCTTCCGCGAGATCGAAACGTGGAAGCGTTACGCCCAACTGTTCGAGCTCTGCGACCTGGTGGTAACTTCCCGGCCACCGTTGCCCGACCCGCCGGCACGCCTCATCTTGCCCGTTGCCGTGCGACGGCAGTTCTGGTATCAGCCCGAACAGGGAATCTTGGAGCATCACAGGGGTACGAAAGTCATTTTCCAACCGATCACCGCCCTCGACATCTCCGCCTCGGCCATCCGGCAGCGTCTCGCCACCGGGGCGTCGGTTCGCTACCTCGTCCCCGACTCTGTCCTCCGATACATTCGACGGCACGGGCTGTACGCGCCGGAAGCGGTGTCGCATTGACGTCCAACAGCTCGCTGGAAAAGGCCCTCCAGTGCGTCCGTTTCGCGCTCGAGAAGAAGGCGTACGACCTGGTGCTGATGGACGTCGAGGCTTTGACTTCGCTCGCCAGCTATTTCCTGATCTGCACGGGCCGTTCCGACACACAGGTCCAGGCGATCGCCCAGGCGATCGAGGGAAACCTGAGTCTGGTGGGGTTCAAGCCCCTATCGATCGAGGGATACACCGCCGGTCAGTGGGTGATCCTCGACTTCGGCGACGTGCTCGTCCACGTCTTCTACGAGCCGGTGCGCGAGTTCTACGATCTCGAGCGGCTGTGGGCGCGGGCCCCCCGCGTCGCGCTCCCCGAGCCCTACCGCAGTCAGGCCAACGATCTGCGCCTGGCCGGTCACGGGCGCTGAATCTTCGCGCCCGGGTGACGAGATATGCGCCGGCTGTTCGCCATCGTCGTCGGCCTGCTCGTGGTGCTCGGGGTGGTCTACCTGGCCTCGGTCAATCCGACCCACGTGGACTTCCATTACGGACCGGTCCACCGTCTCGAACAGGTGCACGTCGTCACGTTGCTGGTAGCGGCGTTCACGGGCGGAGTAATTCTGGTGGTCCTCGTGCTCCTGCTGCAGGCGGGCTGGAGGACCGTTGCCGGCTGGGGGCCGAGCCGACGCGAGCGACGCAGCGATCGAGTCATGGAATGGACCGCCGCCGGACAAGATCTGGTGTGGCGCGGCGATGCGCAACGGGGACGCAGCCTGCTGCAGAGAGCCTGGCGATCCCGGCCGGACGACCCGTCCCCGCTGGTGGCCCTGGCGGCCTCGTACCGGGAGGCCGGCGAGGTCGGGCGGGCGCGGGCCCTGCTCATGGAAAAGGCGCGCGATCACCATACCGACCCCGACGTGCTTCTGGCTCTGGCGGAGGCACAGCAGGCCGACGGCGACCGCGGTGCGGCCATAGAAACTCTTGAACGGCTGCGGGCCTTGCACCCGCGCGCCGCACGCGGCCTGCGCGCACTGCGGGACGCGTACATCGACGCCGGGCGCTGGCAGGACGCCGCCTCCGTACACGAGGCGTGGATCGCGACGTTGAGCGATCCGAGACAGATGGCTCGCGAGCGGGACCATCTGGTCGTCCTGCGTTACGCCGCGGCGGTGGATCTAAAGGATGCACCGGCACGGGTTGCGGCGTTCGAGGCGCTCGCAGAGGGCCGGGTGGTTAGTGTCCCGGTGCTGGTCGGTCTCGGCGACGCGCTGCTCGGGGCGGGGCGCAGCGACGAGGCTTCAGTGTTGTGGGAACGAGCGTTGCGGGCAGCGCCGCGGACCGTGTTCGTCGAGCGGCTGACGGCGATGGCAAACGAGCCTGCGCATCGGGAGCGAATACGCAACCTGCTCCGCAAGTTGCGCGCGGATCACGTACAGCCGGACAGCGTGCTCTTGCTGCTTGCGCAGTTGAGCCTTCTGGACGGTGAGCCGGAGGAGGCGGCGCGGGCGTTGGAGGGCTTGCAGTCGCCGCCCCGCCACGCCGCGCTGCTCCACCACCTCTGGGGAGAAGTGCACCGGCGCCGGGGCGCGCTGGAACGGGCGGTGGCTGCCTACGCCCTGGTCAACGATGCGCCGTGGGCGTACCGCTGCCGCAACTGCAGCCGCCAGAGTCAGGCCTGGGTGGCGTACTGCCCGCAATGCCGGGGCTGGGACTCGTACCGCTCGGTGGCTGAAATCGGCCGTGACTGAGCGCCGTCACTCGGCGCGCGGGATGTAGCCGTTGGCCTCGAGGTAAGACAGAATGACAGCGAGGCTTTCTTCCTGCGTCTGGCGGTGGGTTTGCACCGTGATTTCGGGCCGCTCGGGGGCCTCGTACGGAGCCGAGATGCCGGTGAACTCCGGGATTTCCCCCGCGCGAGCTTTCTTGTAGTGGCCCTTGGGGTCTCTGCGCTCGCACTCGTCGACACTGCACTCGACGTAGGTTTCGACGAACTCGCCGGGTTCCATGATGGCGCGGACACGGTCGCGATCGCTGCGGTACGGCGAAATGAAGGCGGTGACATTGATGACCCCGGCGGTAGTAAACAGCTTGGCAACCTCGCCGATGCGACGGATGTTCTCGTTGCGGTCCTCGGGCGAAAACCCGAGGTCCTTGTTGAGTCCGTGCCGCACGTTGTCGCCATCGAGCACGAAGGAGTGTACGCCGCGCTCCCAGAGCGCCTTCTCGAGCGCGACGGCCAGCGTCGACTTGCCGGAGGCCGGGAGTCCGGTCATCCACAGGGTACACGACTTGTGTCCGGTGATCGCCTCGCGATCGGCCTTGGTGACCATGCCCGGGTGCCACACGACATGCTTCGACTTGAGATTTGCCATGAAACGCTTGTCCTTTGCCGCGAAAGTGGAGAGGCTTCTAGCCAACGCCCGCCGCCGCCTCAAGGCCGGCAGGAAGGACGTGCACAATGACTCGAACGAATGACTCGCCGGCCGCGGGCGTCACCTGGGACCTCGGCGATCTTTACGCCGGCCCCGCCGACCCGCGCCTCGCCGCCGATCTCGACGCGGCCATGGCCGCCGCACAGCAGTTCGCCGGCGACTTCCGGGGCCGCATCGGAACGACACCCGGGCCGGCACCCGCCGTGGTCCTCGAAGCCGTAACCCGCCTCGAAGCGATCCTGGAGCAGGTCGGCCGGGCGGTCGTCTTTGCCGATCTGTTGCACGCGGCCGACGCCACCGTCGCGGAGCACGGCGCCCTGGTTGCCCACACCCAGGACCTGGCGTCGGCGATCAGGCGGGAGCTGATCTTCTTCGAGCTCGAGTGGATCGCCCTCGAAGATGACGCGGCCAGGCGAATAATCGAGGCCCCCGAGTGCGCGCGCTACCGCCATTTCCTGGCGAGCCTGCGCCGCTACCGGCCGCACGTGCTGTCCGAACCGGAGGAGCGGGTCCTCGAACTCAAGGCCAACACGGGGGCACGGGCGTTCGCCCGGCTTTTCGACGAGCTGGTCGCCGAGCTGTCGTTCGAGGTAACCGTCGACGGCGAGTCGAAGGCGCTCAACGAGAGCGAGACGCTCGCCCTGCTTTACGACGAGCGCCGGGAGGTGCGGCGAGCGGCAGCGGCGGCCCTGACCGCGGGACTGCAAGACAACCAGCTCGTCATCGGATTCGTCTTCAACACGCTGGTGCACGACCACGCCGGTGACGATCGCTTGCGGCGTTTTACGACGCCGATGTCCGCCCGTCACCTCGCGAACGAGATCGACGCCGGGACGGTGGAGGCGTTGATGAACGCCTGCGAAGCGCGGCACGACATTGTCCACCGGTACTACGCCCTCAAGCGCCGCCTGCTCGGGCTCGACGAGCTTCTGGACTACGATCGCTACGCGCCGGTGGCGGCGGATAACGCGGCGGTACCGTGGCAACGCTGCCGCGAGATCGTGCTCGACGCCTACGGCGGCTTCGCGCCGCGTATGCGCGAGCTGGCGACGTGGTTCTTCGAGCGCCGCTGGATAGATGCCGAGGTCAGGAACGGCAAACGCGGCGGCGCCTTCAGTGCCTCCACCGTAACCAGCGCGCATCCCTACGTGCTGGTCAACTACACCGGCACGCGCCACGACGTGCTCACGGTGGCGCACGAGCTGGGTCACGGCGTCCACCAGTATCTTTCGCAACCGCGCGGCTACCTGCAGGCCGATACTCCCCTGACGCTCGCCGAGACCGCCAGTGTCTTCGGCGAAATGCTGGTCTTCGAGCACCTCCTCGGCGGCGAAACGGACCGGGCCGCGCAACTCGGCCTGCTCTGCGGCAAGATCGAGGACGCGATCGCGACCGTCTTCCGGCAGGTCGCGCTGACCCGCTTCGAGGAACGGCTGCACGCCGCGCGGCGGGCCGAGGGCGAGCTTGCGCGCAACCGCATCTGTACGCTCTGGCAGGACACCAACGCCGCGCTCTACGGCACGTCGGTGCGGCTGACCGAGGATTACCGCTGGTGGTGGGCTTACATCTCGCACTTCGTTCACACGCCCTTCTATTGTTACGCGTACGGGTTCGGCGAGCTTCTGGTCCTCGCACTGTACGAGTTGTACCGCCGCGAGGGCTCGTCGTTCGTGCCGCGGTATCTCGACTTGCTGGCGGCCGGCGGTTCGGCGCCACCGGACGCCCTCCTGCGGCCGTTCGGACTGGACATCCGCGATCCGGGTTTCTGGAACATGGGGCTGGAACCGCTGGCGGCCATGGTGACCCGCGTCGAGGAACTGATCGACGCCTCGGGAGCCGCATTGGTGACCTCGCCTTGACCCCGTTGGGGCACGGTGTTAGCGGAGCGACCGCGCCGAGAATCACGCGCATGCGTCTTCCCCAACCTTTTACTTCCGTGCTGCCCGTTCTGGTCGCTTCGACCATGGCCGGGTGCAGCCTTGTCGGTTGGAGGCATCCCGAGGCCCTACCGACGGTAACCCTCCGGGCGTCGACTGTGACGGCTCTGAGCGAGGGCGAGATCGCGGCCACCATCGTGCTGACGGTGCGCAACCCCGATTCGAACCCTGTACGGGTCGGGCGCGTTCGTTACCGGCTCACCTTCCCCGGAGGCGCCGAGGCCGGGGGCGCGGTAATCGTGAACGCGACCGTACCCGGCGGCGACGGCCATCTCGATATCGAGCTTCCGGTGCGTATAGCGAAGCGCCGTCTCCTGCCGGGGGCGGCGCCGATGCTGCTTTTGGGCGAGTTGCCGTACGACCTCGACGTCGGCGTGAGCATCGGAGCGCCGCTATTCGGCCACACCATCGACGTGCAGACATCCAGCGCGCTGCGGCTCGATCTGCCTCTGGAGCTGGTGCGACCCGGTCCCGGGCGGGACCCGGCCGGGGCCACGGCAAAGTCGTTCACCGAGGGGCGAACGGTTTTCAGGCATTACGGAACCCGGAATCCGTTCGGGCCGAGTAGCCGCCTTCTTCTGGCGGCGTATCGAGGCTCCGTCCCCGACTATGCCGTGGCCCTGGGGACTCGGCCCCCGGTTTGAATTCGCCTCCGGCGGCTGGCAAACGAGGTAGAGGTTGCCGGTGCCGCGGCACCGGATGCCGGCCGCTGCCGATACGATCATCCCCGCAAAGGAGACACCGAACACCATGGCCTTTACGCTTGCCGACATCAACGAAGCACTGGCCGGAGCCTTTCCGGAACGCGAATGTCTCGTCTTCGGTAAGCGCCGCGACTCGTGGCGGGAACTGAACTTGCGCACGCGGCGGCTCGCCAACTTCCTCGTCAGTCAGGGGCTCGGCTGCCATCGCGAACGCGACCAATTGCAGAACTACGAGTCCGGCCAGGACCACCTCGGCATCTACCTGTACAACGGCAACGAGTATCTCGAATCCATGATCGGCGCGTTCAAGGCTCGCGTCGCCCCCTTCAACGTCAACTACCGCTACGTCGCCGACGAACTGATCTATTTGCTCAACGACGCCGACTGCCGAGCGCTGGTCTACCACGCACGGTTCGCGCCGGTTCTGGAACAAATCCGGGCCGAGTTGCCGCATCTCCGATCGCTCATCCAGGTGGAAGACGAGTCGGGCAATCCTCTCCTCCCGGGCGCGGTCGATTACGAGGCCGCCCTGCGGCAGTCATCGGACGCGCGGCCGGCCCTGCTATGGTCCCCCGACGATCTCTACATCCTGTACACCGGCGGGACGACGGGCATGCCCAAGGGCGTGCTGTGGCGGCAGGAGGACATCTTCTTCGGCGCACTCGGCGGGCATCCACCGGGGGCTCCAAAGCACGAAACGATGGACACCGTGCTGGCCGCCGCGGGCAGCGGTTCGCTGCGCGCGCTCCCGGCCCCCCCGTTCATGCACGGCGCCTCGCACTGGATGGCCTTCAATTGCCTGCATCAGGGCGGGACCGTGATCATCCAGGACAAGCCGGGCCACCTTGACGCCCACGACATATGGGCGACCATCGAACGCGAGAAGGTGACGTTTCTGACCATCGTCGGGGACGCCTTCGGTCGCCCTCTCATCGATCAACTGGCCAAGCACGACTACGACCTGTCGTCGCTGGCGGTAATCCTGTCCGGCGGCGCGATTCTCACCCCCGCCCTCAAACAGGCGTTCCTCGAACGCATCCCGCAGATAATGATCATCGACGGCTTCGGCGCCTCCGAGACCGGCGGACACGGCACCCAGATCACCATGGCCGGAATGAAGCCGACTACCGGGTCGTTCCAGATGAACGAACAAACCACCGTACTCACGCACGACCTGAGCGGGCGCCTGACCTCGGGCAGCGAAGAGTCGGGGTGGCTCGCGCGAAGCGGCCACGTCCCCCTCGGATATTTCAAGGACGCCGAGAAGACCGCCAGGACGTTCCCGGTGATCGGCGCCACGCGATACGCCGTTCCCGGCGACCACGCCACCATCGCCGCCGACGGCACCATCGTCGTGCTGGGGCGCGGTTCGGTGAGCATCAATTCCGGCGGCGAGAAGATCTATCCCGAGGAGGTCGAAAAGGCCCTCAAGCATCACCCGTCGGTGTACGACGCCGTGGTCGTCGGCACCCCTAACGAGCGCTTCGGCCAACAGGTAACCGCCGTCGTTCAGGCCCGTGCCGGGGAAGAACCTACCGAGCAAGAGTTGGTGGACTTCTGCGGCCGACACCTGGCGCGCTACAAGCTGCCGCGGGCGGTGGTCTTCGTCGACGAAATGGTGCGGAGTCCGTCGGGGAAAGCCGACTACCGCTGGGCGAAGGCGACGGCCCTGAAGCACCTCGGCATCGAAACCTGACGGCCGGGCCCCCCGGCGGGGGGTTTGTGCTTGCCGAGAAAAAGCTTTCCAACCGGCTTGAGTTGGCCCACGCGGTGTGCTGTAACCGCCGCGCAGCAGCGGCACGACAGTGAGGGGCACAGCGATCTCAGGAGGTACGTGATCGATGTCGAGGCTCGTTGAAGAAAAGGAAACGGCGTGGCCCGGACTCACCGCCCTGCGCACACTCACTCCGGTCTGTGGTGGCGAAACGCGCGTCGGGCAACCCACGGGGGTCAAGGCCCTGATGTTGGCCGTCCTGGAAGACGGCATCCGCAGCGTCTTGAGCCACGTGCCGCAAATTCGTGCCGAAGCCGAATACTGGGTGATGAGCAAACAGCGCCGTTCCCCGTTCTCCTTTGCGATCGTCTGCGAATCGCTTGGCCTCGACCCGAGCGCCGCGCGGCGGGCGATCCTCGATATGCGCGCCGAAGCCCGAGCGGGTAGTCAACCCGTTCGTCGCAGTCGCCCGAACGTCCACCGCCGCGGCCGCCTCAGCCCTTCGAAGAACTAGCGCGGCCTCGGAGAATCCGCTGCGCCCGGTGCGGGCACCGCGGCGAGATTCGGCCGGCTTCGGACGCGAGGCAGATCGCCGCCGAGATCGGTTCTAACCCCGTTCGGGCTCACAAGGCCTGCCGACTCGAACCCCGATCGGTTCCCCGGCGAAGCGCCCGCGCCACCGTTTATCGAAAGTCGCCTCCGCGCAGCCGGCGGACAACCTCGCCGTCCCGCGCAACGATCTCCGCCCACCGCGGTTCAGAGGCCGAGCAGTTCCCGCACCGAGCGAGCCGCGCCGGCCGCCGTAACGCCGTACTTCTCGAAGATCAGGTCGCCCGGCGCCGAACTGCCGAACCGATCCACGCCGATGGCGCGGCCATGAGCGCCAATCCAGCGCTCCCAGCCGAGCGTGACCCCGGCCTCGATCGACACCCGGGCGGCCACGTTGCGCGGCAGGACGGTCTCCCGATACTCGGCACTCTGCGCCGCAAACAGCTCCCACGACGGCATCGACACGACGCGCACGCGGAGGCCGTCGCGCGCCAGCGCCGCGCGCGCCGCCAACGCCACCTCGACTTCGGAACCGGTGGCGATCAGGATCGCCTGCGGGGCGCCGCCTGCTGACTCGGCAATGACGTACGCACCGCGATCTAATCCACCGCCCGGGAGCGCCTCGCGACGATCGAGAACCGGCACCTTCTGCCTGGTCAATATAAGGGCCACGGGTCCATCGCGGTATGCCATCGTCCACCGCCATGCCGCCGCGGTTTCGAAGGCATCCGCCGGGCGGATGACCGTAAGGCCGGGAATTACCCGCAACGACATGAGCTGCTCAACGGGCTGGTGAGTGGGTCCGTCCTCGCCGACACCGATCGAGTCGTGTGTCCACACGTAGATGACCGGCAGCGCGTTCAACGCCGCCAGCCGCACCGGCGGGCGCATGTAATCCGAGAAGCAGAAAAACGTCGCCGCAAACGCGCGCAGGCCGCCGTGATAGGCGATACCGTTGATCGCCGCTCCCATGACGTGTTCGCGCACGCCGAAGTGCAGGTTGCGACCCGCACCGGTCTGCCCGTCGAACGAACCGCCATCGGCGATCGCGGTCATCGTCGAGCTGGACAGATCGGCATCGCCGCCCACCAGCCACGGCACCCGCGCGGCAACGGCGTTCATCGCCTTGCCGGCCGCAACCCGCGTCGCCACGGCGTCGCCTACCTTCCATACCGGCAACTGGCCGTCCCAGCCGTCCGGGAGTTCTCCGCGCCCGGCGCACCGCCACTCCCGCGCAAGGTCGGGGTACGCCGCCGCCCAGCTATCGAAACGTTTCTGCCACTCCGCCTGCAACCGGGCACCGCGATCGACCGCGCCGCGGAAGTGTGCCAGCGCCGCCTCGGGAACCAGAAACTTCTCCTCCGGATCGAAGCCGAGGTTAGTCTTGGTCAGCGCGACTTCCTCGACGCCGAGCGGGCTACCGTGCGCCTCGGACTTGCCCTGCTTGTGTGGCGCGCCGTAGCCGATCGTCGTTTCGACGATAATCAAACTCGGCCGTTCGGCGTCGGCCTCCGCGGCGGTCAGCGCGTTGTCGATCGCCGCGGTGTCGGTGTTGCCGTCGGCGACGCGCAGCACCTGCCATCCGTAGGCGGCGTAGCGCGCGGCGACGTCTTCGCGGGAAAAGGCCAGGGTGGTCGGCCCGTCGAGGGACACGTGGTTGCTGTCGTAGACGACGATCAACTTGCCCAGCCGCAGGTGGCCGGCGAGCGAGGCGGCTTCGGCGGAGACGCCTTCCATCAGGTCGCCATCGGAGGCCAGCACGTAGGTCCGATGGTCGACGATCCGATGCCCCGGTCGGTTGAAGCGATGCGCGAGCATGCGCTCGGCTATCGCCATGCCGAGGGCATTCCCGGTCCCCTGCCCCAGCGGCCCGGTCGTGGCCTCGACTCCCGGGGTCAAGAGCATCTCCGGATGCCCGGGCGTGCGACTCTCCCACTGCCGGAAGGCGAGCAGGTCGTCCATCGACACGGCGTAGCCCGTGAGGTGAAGCAGCGCGTAGAGGAGCATCGACCCGTGCCCGGCCGACAACACGAAACGGTCGCGGTCCGGCCACGACGGATCGGCGGGGTTATGACGCAGATGTCGCTGCCAGAGCACGTAGGCGGCGGGCGCCGCTCCGAGAGGAAGCCCGGGATGCCCCGAGCCGGCCTTCTGGATGGCGTCGATCGCCAGGGTCCGGATTGTATTGATGCACAGACGCTCGGTTTCTCTATCGTCCCCTGCCACTTGCCCCGGCTCCGTCGTCGCGAGATGCGGGTCTCCTAGCAAACGGGCGGAGAGAACTGCAAATGGGGGCGCGGCTGCCTGGGGGTCAGCGGTCTCCTCCGGCGGGGATGGCGGTGGCTGTCTCCGACGCGTCTCGCTTCTGCGTGGCTTTGGCCACGGTCATTGCCGTACCGATCATCGAGGCAACGTCAGCCACGTTGGCGGGCAGGATGAGGGTGTTGGTCGTCCTTGCCAGTTCGCCGAAGCGGGAGATGTACTGTTCGGCCACGCGCAACTGCACGGCCTCGAATCCGCCGGGTAGTCGGATCACGTCGGCCACAGCGCGGATGCCATCGGCCGTCGCCGTCGCCACGGCGCGGATCGCCGCCGCCGCCCCTTCGGCCTCGTTGATTTGCTGTTGCTTCTTCGCCTCCGACGCCTTGATGACCTGCTGCTTATCGCCTTCGGCGACGTTGATCGCCGCGTCGCGTTCCCCCTCTGAGGTCAGGATGGTGGCCCGCTTTTCGCGCTCGGCCCGCATCTGCTTCTCCATCGCCGCCAGCACGTCCCGCGGGGGCGTGATGTTCTTGATCTCGTAGCGCAACACCTTGATGCCCCACGGCTCGGATGCCTTGTCGAGTTCGTTGACCACCTGGGTATTGATGTGGGAGCGCTCTTCGAACGTGCGGTCGAGCTCGATGCGGCCGACCTCGCTACGCAGCGTCGTCTGCGCAAGCTGGGAAATGGCGAACAGGTAGTCGGCCACGCCGTAAGAAGCGCGTTCGGGGTTCAGGACCTGCAAATACAGCACACCGTCGACGTGCACCTGCACGTTGTCGCGCGTAATGCAGACCTGTTCGGGAATATCGACGGCAGTTTCCTTGAGCCCGTGGCGATAGCGAATCACATCCACGAACGGCACCAGGATGTGGAAGCCGGCGCCCAGCGTCTTCTGGTACCTGCCGAGACGCTCGACCACGAAGGCGCTTTGCTGCGGTACTACGACGGCGGTCTTCGCCAGCACGACGATCACCAGCACCGCCAGGAAAACCGCGACGAACAGTGCTCCGGTCATCCCTTGCTCCCTCCTCTCGCGTTACGCCCGCCGACAGCGCATCTCATTCGGCACCGACCCACAGCATCAAACCATCGACGCGCCGCACCCGGCAGCGTTGCCCGCGGTGTAGCGGCCCGGTGCCGGCATTGCGCACGGTCCACGTGGTACCGCGCAGCTCGGCTTTGCCCACCGCACCCGGATCGAGGTCGTCGGCCAGCACCGCGACCTCGCCGACGAGGGTTTCCACGCCCACCCCGTGGCCCTGCGCTCCCTGCAGTAACTGCCGCAAGCGGCTCCGTAAGAACACCAGAGAAGAAACCGACAGTGCGGAGAACCACAGGCACTGCGCCCAGAGCGGCCCGCCCGCGCCGAGGGCCACCAGCACCCCGACCGCAACGGCACCGACACCGAAGAACACCACGAAGAAGCCGCCGGGGGTGAGCAGCTCGAGGCCCATCAGAACCAGCCCGGCCAGTATCCAGATCCACCAATCCATGGGTGAGCAGGCGTCTACACCCTGCCCTGCGGCAGGTCAACGCGACCCGCCGCGCAAGCCGTCATCCGCTGCACGACGAAGGCCGCAATCGCGCCTTCGTCGGCTGTGGGGAAGGAGGCTCGGGAATCGTCGATCAACGCGGCATGCGTACGGCCACTTCGCCCTCGACGTGTAACGTGCCCACGTCGACCGCGAGCCGTCCCGGTTCGTCGCGCAACGCCCACAGGTCGGCCGCCGTCGCGGTCAACCAGAAACGCAACCGCCCCCCGCCCAGTGTCGTCCAGCGCAGGCGCACCCGGCGGCCGTCGTCGTCCTCGTAGATCGCCCGCCGCGAACCGTCGACAACCGGCGTTGCGGTGACGTGCACGACACACCCGCCCACACCCCGCAGGTCGAGGGTCAACGAGTCCCGCCGTGGATCGAGATCGGTCCCCACCGGTAATGAGATCTCGCCAACCACCGTCAGCCGGCCGATACCGGAGACGTCCGGACGCCCGACGGCGCGCGCGTCGGCCAGCCGTACCGCGACCGGCACCACCTCGAAGGCCCCCCGGTCCACGCCCCCGCCCAGCGGCCGCGCCACGCCACGCACATCGGCGGGCGGCGATCCCCTGGAGTCGGCACTGTCGATCGCCGCGCTGCCGGCGCCCGGCACACCCGTCGTCGCCTCCAGCAACGGATCGATGGCGAAGGTGCCATCCCCCTGACCGGTCTCCTGCTGCCACCGGCCGTCGTTCACGTCGTTCCCCGAATACAACGCCGACCCGCCAACGCGGGTGAGCTCGATGAGTCGCTCCCTGGCCAGGGGCCTGTGGAAGATGTTGTGACTCTCGATCAGACGCACGCTGGCGTCGGCGACCAACGCCTTTGCGGGTCCGGTGACCACCGAGTTGCGCACCGTCAGCGTGTACGCCCCGCCGGTGGCGCGAATGCCGGTGTCGTTGTCGACCAGCGTACCGTTCAGAATGGTCGCCGCGGCGCCGGCACCGCCGATATTGATTCCCGTGCGCTGCCTTTCGACCACCAGGTTCTCGACCACGCCTCCGGCGGCGAGCTTCACTCCCGAGCACCCGTTGTCGCGTGCCCGGCTCGCGAGCAGCGTCACCGACGCGGTCTGCAGGTCGAAGCCGTCTTCGGAATTCCCGACTGCCTCGCAGCGTTCGAACAGGACGTCGGCCGTCGACTCGTCGGCACTGAAGCCGTCGGCATCTCCGGAGCAGCCGCCGCCGTCGTCGTTGCCGGCAGAGCGCGTGTCGGCCACGCGCACCCGCTGCGCTCCGGCGAAGATGCGCACGCCCGTGCGCGCCAGGCGCTCGATCACGCAGTCGCGCACCGTAACGTCGGTGGCGCCGGCAACCCAGATGCCGGCGTGATTGTCGTACAGGTGGAGCCCGGCCAGTTCGATCTCGCGGGCCCCGGGGCGCACGAACACCGTCTCGGCGAAGCCGGCGCGCAGCGTAAATCCCTCGATGCGCACGTGGGCCGCACCGGGAAGGACATCGAACGCCGACAGACTCGCCCCCGGGTTCGGACTTTCCAGCACGGCGCCGGGAAGGCCTCGGATGACGATCGGCACCCCCGGCGCGCCCGCCACGGCAACCGCGACCGCTTCGCGATAGACGCCGGGCAGCACAACGACATCGTCGCCCGGCAGGGCCGCGCGCACGCCCGCAGCTACGGTGCGAAACGGCGCGCGCTCACTGCCGACGTTGCCGTCGTCGCCCGTCGTCGCCACCACTCGCAGGACCGCTTGTGCCGCGGGCGGAAAGCTGGCGCCGAGCCAGACCACCGCGAGGACCATGAGCACGCGCGCCGTCATCAGCGCGGGCAAGGAGCAACCGACATGCCTGTGCCGGGGACCAAGCCGACGGCTCCTCGTCCGCTTCCCGGCCCCCGCCCGCCGCACCGTCCCCGCCGATTCCGCCGCAACCGTCAAATTCGCGGCTAACTCCCGCGATTTGCGCTATGCACCCTGCCGCGGCGCCGGCTGCGACACCGCGCATGGCGAACGCGCGGCGCGAGAAAATCCTTGGGTCTCGCCGGCGGTGTTGGTAGGGTGCCGGCATCCCTACCGGAGGTACTCTCGATGCGTCGTCCGGCACTCGCCCTCGTCCTGGTTGCTCTCGGCATTGCCTTGCCCGTACTCCCCGCCGGGGCCGCCGAAACCTGCGAACGGGCGGGCGCGTCGTTTCTGGTGTCGATCATCGGCGCCGCCCGGACCTGCCTGACCAAGGACGTGCCGGCGGGGCGTTCCTGCACAAGGCGCAACCGCGGCATGGAGCGGCGCGCCGAACTGGTAACGTCCCTGTGCGCTTCCGGCACGGTCGAACGGCTGACCTGCACCGCCCGCCAGGCGATTCTCGCCGCGGGCCTGCCCTATGCCGCAATGACCGGGACGGGCTTCGGCTACCTGTGCACGACGACGTCGTGCGGCAACGGCGTCACCGAACCGCCCGAGCAGTGTGACGACGCCAATGTGATCGGCGGCGACGGCTGCTCCGCAATCTGCCAACTCGAGGGCGGGGCCTGTACGGACGTCTGCGCCGGCATCGTACCGGTAACCGGCACGTCCATCCGTGCGGAACGGGTTGCCACCGGACTGTCCCAACCGGTGTTCGTGGTCGCGCCGCCGCGCGACACGACGCGAGTGTTCATCGTCGAGAAGACCGGCCGAATACGCATCCTCAAGTTCGGTACGTTGCTCCCGACCGCGTTTCTCGATCTCGCCGCCCTGATTTCCGGAGGCGGCGAGCAAGGCCTACTGGGACTGGCTTTCCACCCGAGCTACGCCGACAACGGACGCTTCTTCGTCAATTACACGGACACCGATGGCGACACCGTCGTGGCCGAGTACCGCGTCTCGGCCAACCCCGACATTGCCGACGCCGGCAGTCAGGAAATCCTGCTGCAGATCGATCAGCCCTTCGACAACCACAACGGCGGTCAGGTGTCGTTCGGTCCGGACGGGTTTCTGTACATCGGCACCGGCGACGGCGGCAGCGGCGGCGATCCAATGGACAACGCCGAGAACATCGACTCGCATCTCGGGAAGCTGCTGCGCATCGACGTCGACAACGGCACCACCTACGTCAGCCCACCGACCAACCCCTTCTTCGGCGCCGTGCCCGGACTGGACGAGATCTGGGCGTACGGGCTGCGCAACCCATGGCGGTTCAGCTTCGATCGCCTCAACGGCGACCTGTATATCGGCGACGTCGGTCAGGGGAGCTGGGAAGAGATCGACTGGCGCCCGGGGAGCAGCACGGGCGGCGAAAACTACGGATGGGACGTGATGGAAGGTTTGCACTGCTTCGAGCCGCCGAGCGCGTGCACGCAGACCGGTCTGACCATGCCCGTTCTCGAGTACGATCACGGGCAAGGATGTTCGGTGACCGGTGGCTACGTCTACCGCGGATGTAAGATGCCCGACCTCGCCGGAACCTACTTCTACGCCGACTACTGCACCGAGTTTGTGCGCACGTTGACCATGTCCGGCGGCGTCGCCACCAACTTGCAGGACCGAACGGCGGAGCTGGAGTCCGGGGGCGTGAGCATCGACGCCATCACCTCATTCGGCGAGGACGCGCGCGGCGAGATCTACATCACCGACCAGGGCGGCGAGGTGTTCAAGATCGTTCCGGGACCGTGACCGGGCGGCCGGCGGTTCTCACGCTTCCTCGCGCTTGCCGCGTTGGCGCTCTTTCCGGAGCAGCAGCTCGGCGCTCACGTCTTTACGGATCGCGCCCTGGCGCCGGAAGAGCACGCCGCTCATGCACTGCAGCGATACCGTGTCGTCGGCGCTGAGGGTGGTGCAGTTGGTGTTGAGCACCACGGGAAGCAAGGCGGCCGGGTAGCGGTCGATCTTGATGGCAAAGAAGGTGGCGGCCGCCAGCTTCAGCAGCGGGGGCAGCAGCCCGATCGAGCGCGGCCGCAGCGATACCGCGCAGGCGGCCATGAAAGTGAACGCGCGAACCGCAAACGGCGAGCGCGCGAAGCGCTCCCAGACGCGCAACGCCGCGCCGAAGCGCCGCATGTTCAGGTAGTGGGTAATCGGCGCCAGGCTGCCGCGGCGGCGCACGAAGATCATGATCTGCGTGTACAGGCAAAGTCGCACGCCCATAAGGTTGAGCGCTGCCAGCATCATCTTTTGCAGCTCGAACCAGTCCCCGCGGTCGCCCGACCCGTAGCGCCGGTGCAGTACGTCCATCATCTCGTCGGGCATGATCATCATCGACGAGTCCATCCCCCGCCCCTCGCCGACCCACGCGAAGCCGTTGACCGATAGCTCCCTTACGAACGGCTTGTCCCGGGCGAACTCGATCGCCTCGACCAGCAGGTCCTCGTTGACGCCGCGAAAAATCGTCGGCGAAAGGACGGTGGCGATTCCCAGTTCGCCGAGATTCTGCAAGGCTTTCAACTTCAACGAATAGAACGCGTCGTCGTATGCGCCCAGCGTCGAGTCGGAGCCAAGCGACTCGATCGACACCCGGACCTCGTTCAACTTCGCCGCCGCCATGCGATCGCAATAGTCGCGGCGGGCGAACTGTATGCCGTTGGTTGCCAACTGCGTTGTCAGACCGAGCGCGTGGGCCTCGCGGAAGAAGTCCTCGGCGTTGGGATGCAGGGTGGCCTCCCCGCCCGACAGGGTCAGCTTGTCCTTCCCGAAGCGCCGCAGAATGCCGCGCAAATCGTCGAGCGACATGGTCTCGAACCATGGCGACTCGACTTCGGTCTGACAGAACGCGCAGTTCATCTGGCAGCGCGGCGTCGACAACACCCAGTAGTTCGTGATCCGCCCGCTCGGCGCCCGGCCGTTGCCGAGCACCTCGAAGAAGAAGCGCTCCAGATCGCGGTACAGGGGGCCGTTGGCCGAAAGCAGGAAATCCCGCGGACCGTGTTCCGGACAGGTCCGGCACAGCAACGCCTTGCCGTCCACTTCCCGTATCGTTCCGTCGAGCGGGCGAACGCAGACCGGACAGACCGTCCGCGTCTGCCGCGGGGCGGCGCCGGCGCCGGCCGGTGCGTTGGAAACGAAGCTCGATGCCACGATGAGGCGATGCTGGCACTTTCTCGGGCGGGGAACAAACTCTTCCGGCGAGGTGTCGATTCGGAGTACGCTGGGGATCGTGGATCTCTGGCAACCTCGCCGCTGGTGGCGCGTGCGACCATGAACATATCTGTCGCCCTTGTCGACGGGACGGCCTTGGACGAGGTCCTGAACCGGCTCTTGCCCGCGGAAACGGAGCTGCCTTACGCCAACTTCGCTCCGATCGCGGCGCGCCCGGGCGCCATCGTCGAACTGCATCGCGGGCGTTGGCTTGCCGCCGGCGAGCGCATCGAGGTGCTGGCCGCCTATGCAGGCGACCGCCCTCTCGGGGCGGTGCGCATCGAACATCGGCCCTTCGAGTCGGATCACTTCGGCTTACGCATGGCGCGCATCGACCAACCCATCGCCGTCAATGACTGCGTTGCACGCCGGACCGTGCTGCGCGAGCTGTACGCCGCGGCATTCGACAGCTTGCGTGGGCGCGGGTACCGGCACGTCAGCTCCAGAGCCTCGGCGAACGACAGCGCCGCGTCATGGGTCCTGCAGGAGCTGGGGGCGTTTCACGTCGACACGCAGGTGTCGTGGATGAGTTCTCTCGACGGTCCCGCGCCGGCGGACAATCTGGCTCCGGGCCTGACGGTCGAAATCCTGGACAAGCCCGCCCTGCGACGGCTCGACCGGGAATCCTGGCGTCAGGTGGTGGAGTGGACCGCGCAGGCCTTCGAGCGCGGCCCGTTGGTGTTCGACCACACGCTGCCGCGCGACCGCGCCGCCGGCGTGTACGGGGTCTGGGCCGAGCGCGCCATGTGCGGCGATTGGGCCGACGCGGTTTGTGTGGTGCGCGACGGGAGCAAGATCGTGGCGTTCGGCTCCATGCTGCTTTTGGCAGACGTTTCCGCGCACGGAGGGGTTCGCGTGTGCGGTCGCGGTCTCGCCGCGACGCTGCCGAAGTATCGCGGCCTGTTCACCGCCATTCATCGCGAACTCATCGTGCGCAAGCCGCTCGGCGCCCAGTTCGCCGAGACCGACACCCAGGTGACCAATCTGGGTAGCGTCAACGTCTGCGTCAAACTCGGGTTCCGGTGCTTACGAGTCACCTCGACGTTCAGTCGCCGGCTCGACCAGGCCGCCGCCGGCACGGAGACTGGTTAAGAGTCTCGGGGTGACTCGCCGGCCCGGGCCCGGGTGCTGCCGTTTCGCGGTCCCTGCCGCACGACGTACGCGGGTTCGGCGCCGGCGACGAGGCGATACACGCGACCCAGGTACAGGCCCAGCATGCCGCCCGCGAAGAACACGGCACCGGTCAGCACCAGCGTGAGGGCGGCGGCGGGGATGACCCAGCCCGCGCCATCCAGGATGGCCCACAGGATCAGCATCGCCACGCCGGCCACAGTGCAGAGGGCCCCCGCCGCGCCCATGAGAGCGAGGGGCAGGGTGGTGAACGCGGTGATGAGGTCGAAGTTGATGCGCAGCAGCTTGAGCAGCGAGTACTTCGACGTGCCGAAGCGGCGGGGTTCGTGCCGGACAGTCACCTCGGTTACCGAGTGCCCCAGCCAGAGCGCCAGCGGGAAAAAGGGCTTACCGGGCGCCCAGGCGCGCCGCGTCGTCTCCAGCGCATCGCGACGGTAGGCTTTGAAGTTACCGCCGTAGTCCTCGATCTCGACTCCCGTCAGTCGGCACGCGAGCCAATGGATCGCCCGCGAACCGAGCCAGCGGAGGAGGCCCTCGTACCGACTGCCGCGCCGCGCGGTGGCAACGGCCGCGCCCGCCTCGATGGCGTCGAGCAGGCGCGGGATCTCTTCGGGTGGATTCTGCAGATCGCCGTCGAGGGTCACTGTCACCGCCCCGATCGCGGCAAAGAGCCCGCAGGCTAGAGCGGCGGCCTGCCCGAAGTTGCGGGTGAGCTCGAAGACGCGCACCCGCGCGTCTTGCGCCTCGATGGCGCGCAACAGCGCGACCGTTCCGTCACGGCTGCCGTCGTCGACGAAGATCAGCTCGAAAGTCTCGCCGCGCGCCGCTAACGCCGCGCTCGTGCGGTCAGCCAACTCCTTGACCGTATGGACGTCGTCGTAAACCGCGACGACGACCGAGATGGCAGGGGTTGTCTCAAGAGTCATCGCGTGCCGATTCCGCTGCGGCCAGATAGCGCGCGGCGGTTTCACCCAGTACCTCGGCGAGCGCCGCATCTCCCCGCGCAAGTGCGGCTGCCTTGCCGCGCTGCGCAGCCTCGGCCGCGGCGCTCCAGCGACGGTCCGCCGCGTACGCCGCCGCCAGAGTGGCGAGTGTGCCCGGATCCGCGAACCGGGTGGTCTGGCAGGCCCGCTCCGCCCAGTGCACCGCCTCCTCGGTCAGTCCCGGCGCCCGGCCGTCGAGCAGGGCTCGCGCCGTTGCCTCGAAGAGCGCCGTTTGCGCGAAGTTCCGCCGCACCGCCGTGCGCAACTCCTTCCGGGCTGCGTCGGGCTCCCCGCGCGTTTCGAGCTCTCGCGCCTCGGCCAGCACTGCCCCCGCCCAGGTCGCTTCCGTCTCGAGCCGCGCGCGGCATCCCACCTCGACCCATTCCCGATCGGGCAGCGCCGGAACCCACCCGGGACCGGTGGGACGCGCCACGAACGCGCGTGAGAACCCCGCCCGGTCCGTGAGCACGTACACTGCGGCCGCCGGCCACTCGCGACATATCGCTTGCCGGACGAGCGCGTCTTCTTCGAGGGCCGGGTTCCAGACAATCAGTTCGGCCTCGCCCCCATTCGCTCCCGCCTGCCGCGGCGGACTTCCGTCGAACGGCCGCACCGACACCGGGTGCCGCACGAGGTCCGCGGCAAACTCGTTCAGGTACCAGTACGGAAAGCCGCGCGGATTCGGATGGTCGAGGAAGAGCACGCCACCCGGTACGGCGGCCGCCCCCAATGCCCGTAGAGAAACACTCACCCACGACGCCGGTAAGGTGTGGGGGACGACGCGGTCGAAAACGAAGCTCCCGCCAGCCGCGACTCCCAGGGCGGCGAGGGCGGCGGCGACCGTCGCGGTCCACCCCTGAAGACGGAGCCAGCGTTGCAACGTCGTCCATCCGACCCCCGCCAGCAACGCCATCGGCACGGTCATCGCCACCAGTCGTATCACGGAGATCCGATCCTGACTCGACAGAACCGCGGGCCCGGCGCCCAGAACCAACGTGCCCAGGAGCAGGCGTGCCGGCCACCCGCGGGTGAGAGCGCCGAGGGCCATGACGGCACCGACCACGGCGAGGGCCGTGCCGACGGGATCGAAAAGCGCGTCGCCGATCTTCCGCAGCGGGGTGCGAGCCACCGCTACGGGGGACAGCGCGGCGGCAAGTACGATGTCCCACGGTCGGGGGCTGGCGGCTTCCACCACGTACTCGGACCGTCGCGGCGAGATCTGGCCGAAGGCCGCCGTTTCGTGCCCGGCCCACTGGGCCCGGCCTTGCGAGTACGTGGCAGCTACCGACCGCAGGTTGCCGAAGTCGGTGCGGCCCGTGACTGCGCCGGCAAAGAACAGGAGTATCGCGGTGAGCACGACCTGGAGCCGCTGCGGGCGCGGCCACGCACGGCAACACATCAGCCCGGCAACCATCACTGCGAGCGCAACCAGGTTTGCCGTGTGCAGGGTCACCCCGATGCCGGCGAGCCCGCCAAGGCCGACCAAAGCCGCTGCGGACTGCCGCAGGCGGACCGCCGCGAAGAGGCCGATCAGCCCGGCGACGACCAGCGGGAAGAAGAAGAAGGGCAGCGGCGTCAGGACCAGAGCCAGCACGTAAGGCGAGAACAACAATGCCGCGGCCGCGACGGCGGCGGCGCCGAGGCCGAAAAGACGGCCCGCGATCCATCCGACGAGCAACCCGCACACCGGGAACCAGATCAGGTGGGCCGCCTGAGCGACGCGGCCGGCGAGATCGATCCCCACCGTGCGTAACAGCGGCGCCCCTTGCAAGATGAAGTGATACGCCCCGGCGCCCGTCATTACTCGATCGGTGAGGAGGTTGTAATCGGGCTGCGTTACCTGAGAGAGGAACCGGATCCCCACCCAGGTGTCGGCGAGGTCGGCGGCGTCCGGCGACCGCCACATCGACGGCCCGCGCACGGCGAGCCAACCGACAGCCACCAACGCGGCGACGGCCACACTGCCGGCCGTCCGCAGGCGGCGCGGCCGCGGCCGGGTGACCAGCACGAGGGGTGGCACCGCAAGACCCGCCACGTAAAGGAGCTGTCCCGCACGGCCGAACCTGTCCGCCCACAGACCCGCGACTGCCAGCAGGCCGGCGACCGCGAGGGCCACCCGTACGCGCCAGGTCGCCGCACGATCGGCGGGCGTCACCATCCGCAGACGCTCGTCGCACAGTGGGTTTGCCGATGGCGGAACCAGCCCGAGCAGCAGCAAGCCGGCGGCCGCGAGGCAGCCGAGCCGCCCGACGACCCACCACCCGGGCACGCCCGGGAAGAGCCGGTCCAGCAGCGTCGCACCCGGGGCGATGGGAACGATCGGTTGGCCCGGCGGCGGGACGAACAACGGCAGGCAGTACGCCGCAAGCAGCGCCAGTACCAGCCAGGGGCCGGCCCGGACCGCAAGGCGTTGCGGCGGCGGGTTTCCCGTCGGCGTGTGCATCGATCGGTGCATCAGGCGCTGAAGTGTTGGACCAGACGCAGAAGCGCCTCGATGACGTCGTCCTGGTCGGCGTCGGTCATGGCCGGATGCAGCGGCAACGACAGCAACCGTCGCGACGCATCGGCCGCCACGGGCACTGCCTCCGGCGGCGTACCCAGCACCGCGCGGAAATGCCGGTGCAGGGGCAGAGCACGGAAGTGCACGCCGACGCCGATATTTTCGGCCAGTAATCCGCGCAGCACTTCGTCCCGATCGATGCGCAGTCGCTCGAGATCGAGCAATACCGGGAACAGGTGCGCGGCGGTCTCGGCGCCGCCGGGGCCGACGACCGGTCGAACGGCGGGGACCAGTGCCAGGCGTTCCCGGTATCGCGCATCGAGCGCCCGGCGGCGCGCCAGCAGTACCGGCAAACGCTCGAGCTGGGCAAGACCGATCGCCGCCTGCAAGTCCGTCAGGTTGTACTTCCAACCGAGCGAGACGGCTTCCCAGTGGGCGAAGTTCGTCCCCCGGCGTTGGCTCGCATCGAGGTCGATACCGTGCAGGCGTTCCCGCCGCAGCCGCGCGACCAGGGCGGCGCGCTCGGTGGCGATCATGCCGCCCTCGCCGGTGGTGATGCTCTTCGTCGGATAGAAGCTGAAGACCGCGGCGTCGCCAAGCGTTCCGACGGCGCGCCCGTCGAGAGTGGCGCCAAGCGCGTGTGCCGCATCTTCGATCGCGAACGCGCCTTGCGCCCGGGCCAACGCCAGCAACGGAGGCATCGTGCACGGCCACCCGGCATAGTGCACCGCAACTACGGCACGCGTGCGCGCTGTCCAGGCCGCCGCGACGGCAACGGGGTCGAGCGTCAGGCGGTCGGGGAGGACATCGGCAAGCACCGGCCGCGCTCCGGCGTGCAGGATTGCGTTCGCGGTTGCGGCGAAGGTCATCGGTGACGTGATGACATCGTCACCGGGTCCGAGCGCGAAAGCCCGCAGAGTCAAGTGCAACCCGGCAGTGCACGACGCCACCGCAACGGCGCGCTCGGCCCCGATGGTCGCGGCGAAGCGGTTCTCGAACTCCGCCGTGCGCGGGCCGGTTCCCAGCCAACCCGAGCGCAGTACGTCGATGACGGCGGCCTCCTCGGCCGCGCCCAGCACCGGGCGCGACAGCGGCAAGAACGTCGTGCGAACGGGCGTTCCGCCGGCGATCGCCGGTCGCTCCGCGCTCATCTCGTTTCCGGTATCCGGCCGGTGCGGCGACTGCGGTCAACCACCGATGTCACACCGGCCCTGCGAATTGCGCTGTGTATGCAAACCGCTCGCGTTGCCCTCAAGAAGGCCGAACCAGGCGCCGGACAGCCGCCCGAGTCGCCGGACGTTGCACCTTCTCGATTCATTGCGCCGACGTCGCAAGTTCATTGCACCGGGACGCGGAGCATACCGAATGCGTGTCGCCGAGGGCAAGGAACCGGGGGCCGTAAGCCCGGCGGTATGCGCAGGGGCTAGTGGAAAACACCGGCCGCTGCATGCTAGCCATCGTACCCGATGCGCGCGTGGGTTCGCAAAATTCTTCGCCGGCAGGTACCCGCAGAGAGCATCCCGGAGGTGCGGCAGGAGATAGCCACGACGCTCGAGGCCGCGCAGCGGTCGGCCCGCGCGGTTGCCCGGCTGGGGCTACGTTTGGACCAGGTGGAGTCGAAGCTCGAGGGCGGCTTCGCCGATCTGCGGGCCCAGCTAAGTACGTTTCGCAGCAATGGCGTGCCGGCGTCTCGCCCGCCCTTCGAGCTGCTCTTCGACGCTGCCGACCTCCTCGACGAAGCCGCACGGCTGAGTGCTTCGCCCGGTCACGCGGCGGGGCTCGCCGGCATTCGCGAGCGACTGGAGCGGTTTCTTTTCGAAGCCGGCCTGCAACGAGTGGCGCAAGTGGACGGTCCGGTGGATCCGCTGCGCTTTCGCGTCGTGGGCCGCGAGGACGGCGGCGCGAGGCCGCGCGTGATACGTGCGGCAATCCTCGACGGCGAGCGGCTGGTTCGCGAGGGCGAGATCGTTCTGGAACGCGAGAGGGAGGAAGCCACAACATGAGTGCCTTCGGTATAGATCTCGGAACGACCAATTCCTCCATCTCGCGCATCGTCGACGGCCGCCCGGTAGCGTTGTCCGTGGACGGCTATCCGCTGCTGCCTTCGGTGGTGCTGTACCGCGACGGCGGCGTGACGGTCGGGCGCGAGGCTCGCAATCTCGAGCTGCAATGGCCCGAACACACCCTGCGCTCTGTCAAGCGCAAGATGGGGACCGGACACCGCTGGACGGTGGCCGGACGCGAGGTCGGTCCCGAGGAAGCTTCCGCCGAGATCCTCGCGGCACTGAAGCGCGGCGCCGAGGCGGCCACCGGGGAAACCGTTCGCGATGTTGTCATTACCGTGCCCGCCTACTTCGATGACGCCCAGCGGCGTGCGACCCTCAAGGCGGGCGAGCTGGCGGGTTTGAACGTCCTGCGCCTCTTGAACGAGCCGACCGGCGCATCGCTGGTCTACGATCAGGTTCGGCAGACCACGGCCCAGCCGGAGATCGTCATGGTCTACGATCTCGGCGGCGGCACCTTCGATGTGTCGGTGCTGGAGGTCTTCGAGGGGGTGCGCGAGGTCCGCGCCACGGCCGGCAACACTCACCTGGGCGGTGACGACTTCGACACGGCACTGGTCCGTTTTTTTGCCGATCGTCTCAAAGCCGAGGCGCACGTAGATCCACTCGGCGACGCGCATGCTCGCGTACGGCTTGCGCGCGTGGCCGAGGCCACGAAGATCCGCCTGTCGGCCGAAACGGAGGTCGACGTTGCCGAGGAGTTCCTGCTTGCCGACGACAAGGGCAAGCCGGTCCACCTGCGCCTGCAGGTCACGCGCCGTCAGCTCGAAGAAGCCATCGCGCCGCTGTTGGGGTCCACGATCGATCTGTGCCGGCAGGCGCTTGCCGAGGCGCGGCTCACGGGCGGACAGCAGCTCGCGCGGATTCTGCTGGTGGGCGGTTCCACACGTCTTCCCATGGTGCGCCGGTTGCTCCGCGAGGCCTTTCCCGATGCGCCCGTACACGAGGAGGTCGATCCCGACCTCGCCGTAGCGCTTGGCGCGTCGGTCCAGGCCGGGTTGCTGCGCGGAATCGCCCTCGAGCGGATACTCGTCGATGTCACGGCGCATTCGCTCGGCATGTGCGTTCTGAGCGAAGCCGACGATTTCAGGGAGAAGCCCGACACGTACGCCCCCATCCTGCACCGCAACACCGTGCTTCCCGCAGTGCGCGCCGAGGAGTTCTACACCCTTTTCGACGATCAGCCCGGGGTGACGGTCGACGTTTACCAGGGCGAGGCGCCCCGGGCCTCGCAGAACAACCACATCGGGTCGTTCCGCTTCCCGCTGCAGCCGGCGCCCGCGGGCTGCCCGGTGCGGGTAGAGTTCGCATACGATCTCAATGGAGTCGTGCGCGTGAGCATTGCCCAGTCCGGTACGGACAACGCCAAGACTGTGGCTTTGTCCGTTGCCGACACCGGCGTTCCCGTCAGCTCGGTCGACGCGCTCGAACGCCGGGTGGGCGCCCTGCTCGATCGCATTGCGGGCGAGGACAAGCCGGCGCTCGAAGCGGCGCTGGCAGCATGGCGCGTGGCACAGGGCGAGAGGCGTCAGGCTGCCGAGGACGCGTTGATCGATCTCTTGCTGTTCCTCGAAGACGAGGCCGAGGCCGACGGTATCGATGAGGAGGGCGATGGCGTCTGATGGGTCGGCATGAGGAAAAACGGCGCAAGCGTGCCGGCGAGGCACTGACGCGCGCCTTGCGGCGGGGGGAGGCAGAACCGGCGCTGGCAGCGCTGCTCGATCTGCCTCCGGACGAGCGGTCTGCGCACTCGCGAGCGGTGGGAGATCTCGTGACGGCGGCGGTAGCGGCCGACTTCCGGGCGCACCGCTGGGACCGGCTCGGATTCTGGGCGGCTCGAATCGAGCGCTGCGGGGGGTGGCTCGACGACGAGAGTGGCGAACTGCGCTGGGCATTTTTCTGGGGCAGCGCGCGCACCGGCGCATGGGCTCGGGCGACAGCGCTCGTCGACGGCCTCGCCGGTCGGTTGCCGGCGGCCCTTGTCGATGCCCTCCGGGGATATGTCGCCGCCGCCGGCACTCCGGCTCCCGAGGGCCTCGATCGATGGGTTCCTCCGGCACTTACGGTGGCTGAGGCCGCGGACCCGCGCCTGGGGTACGACCGTGGGCAGGTGCCGGTAGCGCCCGCAGGCGAGCCCGAGGCTCCCGTCACGCCCGACGAGGTCGAGGAGAGAGTGCTGGCGGCGTGGGCTAGCCTCGGCTGGAACCGTTTCACGACCATGACCGGCAGTTGGGCGGCGAGGACACCGGCTCTCGCCCGTCCGATACGGCTGCTGGCTGCGCAATTGTCGGTTCGTACGCTGCTGGTGCGGGCGCGGGCCGCCGATGCAGGCTGGGAACAGGCGGCGCGGTTCATTGCCGCCGCGTGCGAGGATCTGAATCGCCCTGAAGAGCTGCGCGAAGCGATGGCATTGGCGGTGCGGGTTTCCCTGCGCGGCGGCAACGGTACGGTCGGTGGGGCGCTGACCGCCTGCCGGATGGCTAAAGCGGCGCTGGGTTATTCCGATCTTGCCAGCCTGGCGGTAACGGCATTCTGCGACCTGCCGAAAGTGGACCTGCACCGAGAGAACGTTGTGACCCCGGACGAGGAGCGCCTCGCGCGCGAGATGCTCGCTCTGGGGCAGCGGTTACTCGAAAGGCATCCGGACCCTCACCTGTTCTGGCACGCCATGCGCGTATGGGAGGGAGCGGGCGACGAGCCGAAGGTTCCGGGATGGTTGGGAAATGCCGTATCGACGCTGCTCGCGGACGGGGCGGACCTCGGCGGAGGATTGCTGCAGATGGCGCCGGAAGATTGGCCGCGGTGCCTTTTTATCGCTGTGCACGCCCTGCCGCCGCCGATCGTGGAGCAGGTGCTGGAGTGCACGTGGGAGGCGGGGGGTCCGGCCCTCCGGCCCCACCTGGCGCAAGCGGCCGGATGCCTGATCGAGCGCCTGCGGCCAAAGACGCTCGGCAAAGAGCGGCTCGCCGAGGAGGCGCGGATCCTGCGCGAGAAGACAGGAATCGCGCTCTCGTTGGACGAGGTGCGGGCCATGTTCGAAAGCGCCGGAGGCCCGCTCCTCGACCTGCTCGGGGAGCGGACGGAAGGGCCGTTATCCGGGAAGGCGCTGGCGTTCTGGAAGCGCTTCGGCGAGCGTATCCTGCCCTACGACATTCGGCACCTGGAGTACGCACTGGAAGTCGGGCCGGATCGGGCCACCCAGGAGACAGCTCTCGACCGCTACCTGGAACGGCGAGCCGATGCGGAGGCGATGCTCGACGAGATCCGCGCGGCGGATGGCGACGCCTGTGTTCTCGCCGCGGCGGCGATCGAAAGACGACTTCTGGAGCGATACGAGCGCGATCCGGCGGCGCTGGCCGGGGCGTTCCTCAAGGCGATGCGGACCGGTGCGCCCCGGCCGTTTTTGGCGAGGATCGCTAAGGCGCTTCTGAATGCGGCAGGGTCGCGAGGACCTTATGGGCCCGTTGTCGACGCAGCGTTGCCGGTGGCGCGGGTGGTCGTCGCCGGTAAGCCCGGGAAGCGCCGGAAAACCGGGGCCGGGCCGCGCAGTAAAGCGCGGTCGCGTTCGACTCGCGGTCGCAAGGCCCAGCTCGACCTCTTCGAAGCCGGGGACGAGGAACGAAGAGGGAGCCGTCGATGAAGCAGGAAACCGGCCCGGGCGATCCGTTTGCGGCCCTGGACCTGGTGCCGACTCTCGACCTCGCGCAGGTCAAGCGCGCCTACTTCGCGGCCTTGCAGCGGCATCCGCCGCATACCGACCCGGCCGGCTTCCGCCGGGTTCGGGACGCCTACGAGGCGCTTTCGAGCCCCGCAGCGCTGGCACGGGCATTCGCAAACCGCCCCATGGACTTCGAGGCCGAGTTGCACCGTTGGGACCAGCGGTTCGCCGCGCGAATCGCGACGGCGGTGCAAACCCAGGCCAAGATCCACGGACGGGCGGATGCCACGCGGCGGTTCGTGGAGAGCTTGTCGACGCGGACGCTCGCTCAAATCGCGGCGGCCGATCGTGCTTGAACGAGACCGCGCGCGCAAGCGGCGCGGGGAGTAACGAGAGCACCGGACATCCGGCCGACGGCCGTACGATCGGAGCCAGTGACTAAGTACTCCGGTTCATTAATTCGGCAGCGTATTCCGTTCGCCCCGAGTAGCACCATCTTTCCGGCGGCGTATCGAGGGGCGGGGCCGCAAAGCCGCCCGCCAGGCTGCCCCTCGATACGCCCCTGAGAAAACGGGGCTACTCGGGGCGAACGGAAAGCGTCGTACGGAATACGTCGCCGTAATTGTGCCCATCACTACTAAGGTGTCCGCGCCGGCAACGAGTCCAGGGAGGGTCCGAACGATGGCAGAGCGATCGAGGCGTTTCATCCCCGCGGCGGGGCTCGACTGGCTGCTTCCGCTGTACGATCCGCTGCTGCGGCTGGTCGGAATCGAGCGGGCGCGGCTCGCGCTGGTCGAGCAGGCCGCGATCGCTCCCGGCGACCGCGTTCTCGACATCGGATGCGGGACCGGAAGCCTCTCGCTCGCGATCGCGAGGGCGCGCCCGGGCGCGAAGGTCACGGGCCTTGACCCGGACGCGAAGGCGCTCGCCCGCGCCGAGCGTAGGGCCGCACGCGAAGGGTTTTCGGTGCGCTTCGACCGCGGGTTCGGCGACGAGCTACCGTATCCCGACGCCTCCTTCGAGCGGGTCGTCTCGTCGCTCGTGCTCCATCACCTCACGTCGGACGAGAAGCGAAAGACGCTCGCCGAGGCCCGGCGCGCGCTCGTAACCGGCGGCGAGCTGCACGTCCTCGATTTCGGCGGCGGGCAGGAGCGTGCCGATGGCCTCCTCGCTCGCTGGCTCCATCACGCCGACCACCTGCACGACAACTTCGGCGGCCGCCTCGCCGTGCTGATGCGAGAGGCGGGCTTCGCGCAAGCCGCCGAGGTCGGCCACCGCGCGATGCTTTTCGGGCGCCTCGCATACTACCGTGCGGTCTAGCAGCCTGTTGAAAAAGTTGACGCTCATGCTTCGACGAGCATAGCGCGGGCTGGCGCCCGCAACCCACGGCCTGTTCAGCCATGCCTTTGGGGAGGGCGAGGCTGCGGCCGAGCCGTCGTCAGACCGTCGCGCCTCGGCCGGAGCCTCGCCCTCCCCATCCGATTTCTTCGCGCCGTGCGCGCAAACTCGGAGATCGTAAGACAGCATGAAGTGAATTCGAGCGCCTGCCAGGGAGCGGGCGGGACGCCCGCGTTCCCAGGGAGGCGTATCAAGGCTCCGTCGGCGACTTCGAGGCCTCGGGGGCGGAGCCGAGGGTCTCCTACCGTGCCAGCGGAACCCGCCGCGATTTCCGAATCGCCCGGTCTCGCGTCACCAGCGGGACGCGGTGCACAAGGCTGGTGGCAGCGATCAGCTCATCCGCCGGATCGCTGCGGAAATCGAGTTCGCGCACGGCGCGGCAGATGTCGAGCGTGATGGGCCAGGTGTGAACGCGCGACAGTACGCGGCTCAGCTCGACATCGTCCAGGTCGACCTCGACGCGACCGAGCTGCGCAAGCTTGGCGACTTCCCACAGCACGATGGCAGAAATGCTCCAGGAGTCGCCCTTGAGGAGCTTCGCTTCCTTCGGCGTCAACTCGCCTACGAGGGCGTGCAGCAGGATGTGCGTGTCAAGATTGAGCATCCCAGCGAGTCCCGGTCGAGAGGATGTCTCCCTTGATCGCGAGCTTCCCCCGGAGACTGCCGATCAGCGCCGCCGAGTCGGTGTCCGCCGGAACCAGCCTGGCGATGGCCCGTCCGTGCTTGGTGATCACGATCCCCTCCGGCGTCAGCCGGTCGAGAATCGCCAGACACTCTTGTTTGAACTTCGCGGCGCCGATTTGCTTCATGCCTCCGTCTAGCACTGGACAGAAAATGTGTCCACTCGGTGCGGTTCTGCGGGCTCCGGAGTCGACGCGCGCGAGTGTCGCTTCGGCCTGCGCATCGCGAGTGCTCGAAAATGCCGTGGACGGTTCCGATCGGGGCGCGGCATCGGCATCGGAGCGCCGCGCGCCGTCGCGGCGCCGGCTGGCGAGCCCGGGCGTTAAGGACAGGCCGCCCCCCGCGTGTACCGCCGTGCCGCGATGGTGTACAAACCGTTCCACCGTGACGGCTCCGACGTACAGGCTGGCGGTTGGCGCTGCATACATCGATCTGGTGTGCGGCGACATCACGCGCCAGGACACCGACGCGATCGTCAATGCGGCGAACCGGTCGTTGCTCGGCGGGGGCGGCGTCGACGGTGCCATCCATCGCGCTGGCGGGCCGGCCATCCTGGCGGAGTGCCGGCGTCTGGGCGGGTGCGAGACCGGCGACGCGAAGATCACCACCGGGGGGCAGCTTGCGGCGCGGCACGTGATCCACGCCGTCGGCCCCGTGTACCGCAACGGTCGTCAGCGGGAGGCGGAGTTGTTGGCGAGCGCCTACCGCCGCAGCCTGGAAGTCGCCGCGGCGCACGGCCTGGGCAGTGTGGCGTTTCCGTCCATCGGCACGGGAGCCTACCGATTCCCGATCGACGCCGCGGCGGCGATCGCCGTGTGCACCGTGGTCGACACGCTGCCCTCGTGCCCGTCGATCTCTCTGACCCGCTTCGTGCTGTTTACGCAGAGCGACCTTGCGATCTATGCGGTTGCGCTGGCCGGCTGCGGTGCCCCGACCGCAAGCGAGTAGACGCCCCTTGCTGCCGCCGTCATGACCGACGTCGCACCTGAGCAGATGCAGCTTCTGTACGACGTCAGCCGGTCGCTGCACTCGCTGATGGACCTGAAGCAGTTGCTGGCACGAGTCGTCGATCAGACCAAGGAGCTGCTCGACGCCGAAGGCTGCTCGGTGGTTCGGTCCGGCCGGTCGGGCCGCTGCGGCAGGCCCGACGGGCCTTCGAAAAGGAACATCTGAGCCGCGATCGCCAGATGCACAGCGGCAACGTCTCCCGGGCCGCCAGGGTCCTTGGAATCAGTCGCGTAGCCCTCCAGAAGAAGATGAAAAGCCTCGGGTTGCGGACACCTGCGATTCCCCCCGCCCCGCCGGCAGCCGCAAAAAACTGACGCAGCGGCGGTATTTTACGGCTGGACCCGGAAGCCGTCCGCCGGTACCGAGCGGTTTCTCCGGCGGGAAGACATCTGCCATCGGTGGGCGGGTGATATGGCGTCATCTTTGCAGTGGTAAGCGCCGAGGAGATGATGTGCAGGCACGGCTGGGCCATGACCATGCAGATCACGCCGCCGATCCGGGCGGCCGTTGACCTGGTCCCGGCGCCAGTCGTGTCGGCTCCGGCCGCTGGCGATAACTGCGATCGCCGGGCGTGAGCCGATGGCGTCATCGAGTAGACGGGGGTTCGCCGGGTGATGGACTGAAGGGTTGGGTTGGCCGATCGAGGGAGGAGGTAAGGTGGAGATGATGGGATTCGAGGCCTTGGCGGTGGTGGCGGTCCAGGTAGTAATCTTAGTCGTGGGAATGATGGTCTTCGTGCCCCACGGGGACCGCGTTGACGGGGAGAGTCGAAGCGACCGGCGCGCCGCAGGTTAGCCGCCACGCCGGTTAGTCCGAGAGGCCGGTCACGGGCGCGCGTCTCGTGCGAACCCGGCAGAGCCACTCGAAATCGTTCACCAAGGGCGGTGCGCCCCGCGATACACGGCCCGCAAGGCGCGGGCCGTTACTCGGGGCGAACGGTTTTCAGGCATTACGGAACCTGGATTCCGTTTGGGCCGAGTAGCCGCCTTCTTCTGGCGTATCGAGGCTCCGTCAGCGACTTCGAGACATGGCGAACCCGCGGGGGGATGGGTTTGACGTAACCTCGCCTTGTTGTACATAGGGACGCTGCTCAGTCCTCGGAGGTTTCCCATGTACACACCCGGCGAAGACGTTTACGGCACCTCGGAACACAATGCCTTTCGCGAGACGGTGCGCAAGTTCGTGCAGACGGAGCTTGTTCCCCGGGCGCGGGAGTTCGACGACATGGGTCGCATCGACAAGTCGCTCTATCGCAAGATGGGCGAACTCGGCTTCCTGGGCATCCGCTACGATCCGAATTACGGCGGCCTCGGGCTCGACTACTCGTACCAGGCGATTTTCCTGGAGGAGCTCGCACTGGGCGACAACGCCGGTGTGTGCATGGGCATCAGCGTGCAGACCGACATGGCGACGCCGGCCCTGGCGCGCTTCGGCAGCGAGGAGCTGAAGCGCAAGTACCTGATACCGGCCATCCGCGGCGAGCACGTTGCCGCCATCGCGGTCACCGAGCCGGGCGCGGGCTCGGACGTCGCCCGCATCAAGACGCGGGCGGTCCGCGACGGCGACCACTGGGTCATCAACGGCTCGAAGATGTACATTACCAATGCGGCAACGGCCGACTGGCTGTGCCTGCTGGCGGTGACGGATCCGGAAGCCGGCTACGGCGGCTACTCGCAGATCATCGTCCCGACCGACACGCCGGGTTTCTCTTTTCAACTGCTCGACAAGATCGGCAATCGCGGTTCGGATACCGGCCTGCTGTTCTTCGACGACGTGCGCGTGCCGGTTTCCAACACCATCGGCGACGCACAGCGGGGCTTTCAGCAGCAAATGATGCAGTTCCAGGACGAGCGTATGGTACCGGTGGTGACGGCGCACGTCGCGGCCCGGCAGCTATGGAACCTCACGCTGAAGTACTGCCAGGACAGGGTGGCGTTCGGCAAGCCGCTGTCGAAGATGCAGGTCAACCAACACAAGTTCGTCGACATGCTGATTCAGATCACGGCCGCGCAGGAGTTGGCGTACCGCTGCATCCGCCAGATGGTGCGCGGCGAGGACGCGACTCTGGACATCTCGATGGCGAAGATCTTCTGCACCAATGTGCAGTTCGACGTCGCCAACACCTGCGTTCAGCTCTGGGGCGGCGCCGGGTACATCCGGGACAACGCCGTCGCCCGGGCTTTCGTGGACGCCCGTCTCGCCATGATCGGCGGCGGCGCCGACGAAGTCATGAAACAGGTCGTCGCCAAGATGCTGCAGATCTAGCGCGCTGCCCTGCCCTTCCACGAAACCACCGGCGCCATGCACGTCCTGCCTACCCGCGTCGACACGCGTTCCGAAAGCTACCGGGCCAACTACGCGGCGATGGCGGAGCAGATCCGCTTCCTTGAGGCGCAGCTCGCCCTGGCCCGCGCCGGTGGGGGCGACAAGTATGTCGCGCGCCACCGCGCCCGCGGCAAGCTTCTGCCACGCGAACGTATCGAGTTGCTGCTCGATCGTGACGCGCCGTTTCTCGAGCTGTCGCCGCTGGCGGCGTGGGGCACGGAGTACTCCCTCGGCGCGGGCGTCGTTACGGGAATCGGTGTGGTCAGCGGGGTCGAATGCGTCATCAACGCGAACGATCCGACCGTGAAGGGTGGGGCCACCAATCCGATTACCCTCGACAAGACCTTTCGCGCCATGCAAATCGCGGCTCACAACCGCCTGCCGCTGATCAACCTGACCGAATCGGCCGGCGCCGATCTGCCGCACCAGGCGAAGATATTCGTGCCCGGCGGCGCCATGTTCAAGGAGCTGACCCGGCGTTCGGCGGAACGCATCCCGACCATTTGCCTGGTATTCGGCAGTTCGACCGCCGGCGGCGCCTACGTCCCCGGCATGTCCGACTACGTGGTCATGGTCAAGGGCGGCGCCAAGGTGTTTCTCGCCGGTCCGCCGCTGGTCAAGATGGCCACCAACGAGGACACCGACGAGGAGTCGCTCGGCGGCGCGGAGATGCACAGCCGCGTATCCGGCGTCTCGGATTACCTCGCCGAAGACGAGTTGGACGCCATCCGCCTGGGTCGGGAAATTGTCGCGCACCTCAATTGGCGCAAGCTCGGCCATGCAAAGACGGTCAGCCCCGAGGAGCCGCACTACGATCCCGACGAGTTACTCGGCATCGCCTCGGTCGACGTTCGCAAGCCCTTCGAGGTGAGGGAGATCGTCGCCCGCCTGCTTGACGGGTCCCGGTTCGAGGAATTCAAACCCACCTATGGAACCACGCTGGTCACCGGCTGGGGATACCTGCACGGGTATCCGATCGGAGTCCTGGCGAACAACGGCATCCTGTTCTCCGACTCGTCGGAAAAGGGTGCCCAGTTCATCCAGCTCTGCAACCGCATCGACGTACCGCTGCTGTTCCTGCAGAACATCACCGGGTTCATGGTGGGAACCCAGTACGAGCAGGGGGGCATCATCAAGGACGGCGCGAAGCTGATCAACGCGGTCTCCAATTCCGCGGTACCGATGCTGACGATGATGATCGGAAGCTCGTACGGGGCCGGGAACTACGGCATGTGCGGGCGCGCCTACGATCCGCGTTTTCTGTTCACGTGGCCCAACCACCGCATCGCCGTGATGGGTCCCGAACAACTCGCCGGCGTGCTGTCGATCGTACGACGCCAGGCCGCCGAACGTACCGGCGCGACTTATAACGAGGAGGAAGACCGCGCGGTCCGCCAGATGGTCATCCAGCAAATCGATTCCGAGTCGAACGCTTTCTACGCTACGGCGCGGCTCTGGGACGACGGCGTCATCGACCCGCGCGAGACGCGCACCGTGCTGGCGATCGCGTTGAGCGCCACGTTCAACAACGTCGTCCGCGGCAGCGACGCCTTCGGCGTCTTCCGCATGTGAATCCGATGCGTCGCATTCGCCGCGTGCTGGTCGCCAATCGGGGCGAAATCGCCTTGCGCATCATGCGCACGTGCCGCGCCATGGGCATCGAGACGGCGGCGGTTTTCGCGGCCCCCGATCGGCACTCGCCTTTCGTCCGCACGGCGGACGCCGCGGTCGACATCGGCGCACCGGTGACCGGTTCGTCGTTTCTGGCCATCGACAAGATCGTCGACGCCGCCCGTCGGGTGGGCGCCGATGCCATCCACCCCGGTTACGGCTTCCTGGCGGAGAACGCCAACTTCGCGCAAGCGTGCCTCGACGCGGGCCTGATCTTCATCGGGCCAACGCCCGAGGCGATCCGTCAGATGGGGAGCAAGATCGCCTCGAAGGAACTGATGGTCGCCGCCGGCGTGCCGACGATTCCGGGATTTAGCGCCGCCGGCCTGAGCGATGCCGACATCGCCGCCACAGCGTCGGCGATCGGCTTTCCGGTACTCGTCAAGGCATCGGCGGGCGGCGGCGGTAAGGGCATGCGCGTCGTCCACGAGAGCGATCGGCTCGAAGCGGCCCTGGCCGCGGCGCGGCGCGAGGCGACGCATGCGTTCGGGGACGACACGCTGCTGGTGGAACGTTACTTCGAGGCGCCGAGGCACGTCGAGATCCAGGTGCTGGGCGACGCGCACGGCAACATCGTCCATTGTTTCGAGCGCGAGTGCTCGATCCAGCGACGTTACCAGAAGATCATCGAGGAGGCGCCGTCGCCCGCGCTCGACTCGACCCTGCGCGCCCGCATGGGAGCGGCGGCCGTCGCGGCGGGCCGCGCCATTCGTTATCGGAACGCCGGCACGGTGGAATTCATCCTCGACCGCGACCGCAACTTCTACTTTCTCGAAATGAACACGCGGCTTCAGGTCGAACACCCGGTGACGGAGGAGATTACCGGACTCGATCTCGTGCGCCTGCAAATCGAGATCGCGGAAGGCGCGCCCCTGCCGTTCCGGCAGGAGGATCTGTCCTTTGCCGGACACGCGATCGAGTGCCGCGTCTACGCCGAAGACCCCGCCAACGACTTCCTGCCGTCCACGGGCACCATTGCCTGCTGGGAAGAAGCGGCGATTGCCGGTGTGCGCTACGAAAGCGGCGTGGCCACCGGCTCGCAGGTGACGATCCACTACGATCCGATGCTGGCCAAGGTCATCGCTTGCGCTCCGAGCCGGACCGAGGCCGCACGCCGTCTGGTCTGGGCTCTGCGCCGCACCCGCGTACACGGCGTGCAAACCAATATTCCGTTCCTGATTCGATCCCTCGAGCATCCCGAGTTCCTCGCGGGCAATCTGAGCACGCATTTCATCGGCGATCATCTCGGCACCGGCGGTGAGCGTACGGCGGAAGACCTGGCCATGGACCGCTCGCACGCCCTTGCCGCCGCACTGTGGCTGCAGGCGCGCCGCCGGGCCCGGGCGCCGGTGCTGGCGACGATCCCTTCGGGCTGGCGCAACAACCCGAGTCAGATGCAGGAGGTTCGCTTCACCGCGGGCCCCGACGTCGCTGCCGTGGAGTATCGCCTCCGTGCGCACGGAGCCGTGGAAGCGCGGGTGGACGGAACGGAGCACCAGGTCATCGTCCACTCGACGGACGACGACGGCATTGCCATGGAGGTCGACGGGCTGCACCGCCGCTATCGGGTGGTCAGCCGCGAGCTTACGCACTATGTGTCGAGCGCACTGGGTTCGAGTACACTGCACGAGCTGGCAAGGTTCCCGGTGGCCGAACGCGAGGAGGTCCACGGCGGGTGCCGCGCTCCCATGCCCGGCCGCATTCTCGTGGTGCGCGTCGAGCCCGGGGCGGTGGTTGAGAAGGGCGCGGTTCTGGTTGTCCTCGAAGCGATGAAGATGGAGCACGAGGTAACCGCTCCGGAGACGGGGACGGTGCAGGAAGTCATGGTGGCGCCGGGGCAGCAGGTCGAAGCCGGAGACATCCTGGTCGTCGTCGGCAGCGGTACGGCGGCGGCGAGTTGATCCCGACCCCGGTCTTGACGGCCGGTGGTAGCCGAGCCCAGGAAGGAAGGATCGCGATGGCGGAACCCATTCTCTACGATGTCCGCGGCGGCGCCGCATGGATCACGCTCAACCGCCCCGACGCGCGCAACGCACTCAGCGACGCCCTGGTGCTCGCGCTGGGAGACGGTCTGCGGCAGGCGCTGGACGACCCGGCGGTGCGGCTGATCGTGCTCACCGGCAACGGCCCGGCGTTCTGCGCCGGCGCCGACCTGAAGAGTGGCGGCATGAGAGCCGGAGGCGACGGCGAGCAGAATCCGTTCGTAACGGCGCTGACCACGATTTGGAACGCGCCGAAGCCGGTGGTGGCGCGGGTCAATGGGCACGCCTTCGGTGGCGGTGTCGGTCTGGTTGCGGCGTGCGACATCGCCATTGCGGCGGACACGGCGATGTTCAGCTTCAGCGAGGTTCGCGTCGGCGTGATCCCGGCGATGATCTCGGTTGTGGTGCTGCCGAAGATCGGCATCCAGAATTCGATGTGGTTGTTTCTCACCGGGGAGCGGTTCGCCGCCGCGCGAGCGGTTGAGGTGGGCCTGTTGCATCGCAGTGTCCCCGCCGACGCGCTCGATGCGGCCGTCGAGGACGTTGCGGGAATGATCCGCCTCGGCGGGCCCACGGCGGTCGGCGAGGCCAAGCAACTGATTCGGCGCGTCCCGGGCATGTCGATAGATGCCGCCTTCCGGTACACGTCCGAAAAGATCGCCCAGCTATTCGCGTCCGAGGAGGCGGCCGAGGGCATGCTGGCCTTTGCGGAGAAGCGCAAACCCCGCTGGGCGCCGTAAGCGACGTCGCCGCGGTCCAGTCCACTGTCGAGGGAGAGACATGAGCACCGACGTGTTGCGTATCGCAAACTGCAGCGGATTTTACGGCGATCGCCTCAGCGCGGCGCGCGAGATGGTGAACGACGGACCCATCGACGTGCTCACCGGCGACTATCTCGCCGAGCTCACGATGATGATCCTGTTCAAGGATCGCATGAAGAACCCGCGGGCGGGTTTCGCCCGCACTTTCCTCCGCCAGATGGAGGACGTGCTCGGTACGTGCGTCGATCGCAAGATCAAGGTCGTCGTCAACGCCGGGGGCCTTAACCCTGCCGGTCTGGCTGCCGAGCTCGAGACGCTCGCAACCCGCCTCGGGGTGCCAGCGAAAGTGGCATACATCGAGGGCGACGACCTGCTGGAGCGGCTGCCAACTCTGCAAGCCCGGGGGGTCGAGCTGCGCCATCTCGACAAGGGGATACCGTTGGCGGACTTGCAGGCCCAGGTGGTGACCGCGAACGCTTACCTCGGAGGTTGGGGCATCGTCGATGCGCTTGACCGCGGTGCCGACGTGGTCATTTGCCCGCGGGTCACCGATGCGGCCCTCGTGGTCGGGCCGGCAGCGTGGAAGTTCGGGTGGCAGCGGACCGATTGGGACCGGCTCGCCGCGGCTATCGTTGCCGGTCACATCATCGAATGCGGGGCCCAGTGCACGGGCGGCAACTACTCGTTCTTCAAGGATGTCCCCGACATCCGGCACATCGGCTTTCCGATCGCCGAGATGCACGCCGACGGCAGTTTCGTCATCACCAAGCATCCCGGGACCGGCGGTCTGGTGTCGGTGGGAACCGTAACCGCTCAGTTGCTGTACGAGATTCAGGGCCCGCGCTACTTGAACCCGGACGCCACCGCGCGCTTCGACTCGATCCGCCTCGAGCAGGAGGGACCCAACCGCGTCCGAGTGAGCGGGATCGAAGGGGAGCCGGCGCCGGCGACGACGAAGGTGTGCATCAACTACCTGGGCGGGTACAAGAACGGGATGACGTTCGTGCTGGCCGGTCTCGACATCGCCGAAAAGGCGAAGCTGGCGGAAGAGACCCTGTGGGATCTCGTCGGCGGGCGGGATCGGTTCGCCGAAACCAGCGTGCGGCTGGTGCGGTCCGAACGACCGGATCCGAGCTCCAACGAGGATGCTTTCGCCTACCTGCACATCGTGGTGAAGGACCCCGATGCCAACCGCGTCGGGCGCGCCTTCAGCAACAAGGTGGTCGAAATGGCCCTGGCGAATTATCCGGGGTTCTTCGTAACTTCGCCGCCGGGGGATGCCGTGCCCTTCGGCGTGTACTGGCCGGCGCTGGTGCCCGCGGAAACCGTCGAGCAGGCGGTGGTTTTCGCCGGCGCGCGCCACCCGGTCGCCCCGGCGCCGAAATCCGCCGGCGCGCAAGCGGAGGCGGGCATCGATCCGGTTGACCTCCCGCCGGCGCCGGGCGGACCGACCGCGCGCCGGCCGCTTGGAGCGATCTGCGGAGCGCGCTCCGGCGACAAGGGCGGCAACGCCAATATCGGGTTGTGGACGCGGACGCCGGGAGCTTACGCGTGGCTGGAAACTTACCTCACCGTGGAGCGGTTGCGTGCCCTCCTTCCGGAGGCGGCGGCGCTGCCCGTCGAGCGCCACGCGCTGCCGAACCTCTGTAGCCTCAACTTCGTCATCGTCGGTTTGCTGGGCGACGGCGTGGCTGCCTCGACACGAGGCGACCCGCAGGCCAAGAGCCTGGGCGAATACTTGCGCGCCAAGGAGGTCGAGATCCCCACGGCACTTCTGTAAGGTGGTGGGCATGGCAATTCGCATTACCCGGGTTTACACGCGAGGCGGCGACGATGGCGACACGGCACTCGTCGGCGGCAAGCGTGTTCCCAAGGACGACCTGCGCATCGAGGCGTACGGGACGCTGGACGAACTCAACGCGACGGTTGGCATGGCGCGGGTCGCCAACCACGAGGGCGCTCCGGGCCCGGCGCGAGACCACCTCGAATCCGTATTGCAGTGTATTCAGAACGAGCTTTTCGATCTGGGCAGTGAACTGGCGACCCCGCCGGAGGCCGCCTACGAGGGGATGTTCCGCGTCGGTGCCGAGGAGGTCGCTGCCCTCGAACGGTTGATGGACGACTGCCAGCGCGACCTGGAACCATTGCATTCGTTCGTTCTGCCCGGAGGGGGGCGGGTGTCGGCGCACCTTCATCTTTGCCGTACCGTATGCCGGCGGGCGGAAAGGCTGGTTCTGAGGTTGGGACGTGCGGAGGACCTTGGTCCCTGGCCCCTGCGGTACCTGAACCGTTTGAGCGACCTGTTCTTCGTCTTGTCCCGCTGGATCGGCAAACAGAACGGCGAGCAGGAATATCTCTGGGAACGGGGACTGCGCGCCCACGGCCGGCGCGCGGCCAAGGACGGGTAAAATGGCTGGCATCTATCTGAAGCAGCTCCAACTGGGACCGATGCAGAACTTCGTCTACATCATCGCCGACCCCGACACCCGGGAGGCCGCCGTCGTCGACCCAGCCTGGGAAATCGACCAGTTGCTCGACGTCGTAGAGCAGGACGACCTCCATCTCAAAGCCGCCCTGGTGACGCATTTCCACCCGGACCACCTCGGCGGTAAATTCTACGGGACGCACATCCAGGGCTCGGCTGAGCTGCTGGCACGCAACCTCCCGATCAAGGTCTATTTGCACAAGTCCGAGGCAGATCAGGCTGCTCAACTTACCGGATTGTCGGCTTCGGACATTGTGCGCACGGACGCGAACTTCGAGCTGACGCTGGGGGGGCTCTCGGTTCGTATGCTGCACACCCCCGGCCACACCCCGGGTTCGCAGTGTTTTCTCGTCGACGGACACATCGTCTCGGGCGACACCCTGTTTATCGGCGGGTGTGGGCGGGTGGACCTTCCGGGAAGCGACCCGGAACAAATGTACGACAGCCTTGTAAACAAATTGAAACGTCTGCCGGACGATACACTGCTGTTTCCCGGGCACAACTACGCCGACCGACCGACCTCGACGATCGGCGAGGAGAAGCGCCGGAACATGTTTCTGCGCTTCGAGCGTCTGGAGGACTTCCTCCGGCTCATGGGCTGTTGAGAGTTAAGTGCCCTTACCCGATCGGCTCTTCGTTTACGGCACACTGCGCGACGAGGCGCTCGTGGAGCGCCTGACCGGCCGGCGGTTCGTCTCCACACCGGCAGTTCTCGAAGGTTATGGCAGGGAATGCCTGGCCGGCGGCTACCCGCGTATTTTCCCGGCTTCAGGGGGTTCGGTTCACGGGCAACTGCTGCACGGTATAGACACCGTTTCATTGCAGGCCCTGGATGAATACGAAGACGAGGGCAGGCTTTACCGACGCACAACCGTCAGGGTGGTGTCCGGGGGCGCGACGTACGAGGCAATGACCTACGTCGGCCTCGACCTGTCCCGGTGAATCGGCACCTTCCGGCGCGACGGCACTTGCCTGGGATCGCCGGACGGTGCTGTTCCCCAAAAAAATCGCGCTTGACGGCCCTCCCGGGCTAACCTACCCTCGCGCCGGGGCAGACAAGGGAGAAGATGTAATGACAGCTCGACGCGCGGTGATGTTCGTTGCAACCGCCCTGGCCGTCGGTTTGCCGGGCGTATCCCCCGCCGAAGACGTCCGCATCGAGGTACCGGCCCGGCGACCTTACATCACCGAGGTTGGCGCCCCCCACTCGATAAGCATGGCTGCGGTCGAGAAAGAAGCTCAGAAAATCAGCGAAATGAAGACCTACCTCGTCGAATACGGCTACCCGGATTACGCTGAAGTCCAGGAAATAGAACCACAATGGCCGTGGGAGTCCTACGAGGTGCGGTTGTACTACATGCGGCGAAATCGCCAGACCGACTTCGGTCACGTGTTTCTTTCAGAGGCCCTGCCGACTTTTGGCGTCATGAAGTATCAAGGCGTCATACCGCCGGAAAAACGCCGCGAAATCGAGGTAGTGCTCGCCGCCCGGCAGGAGCCTGCCCCACCGGCAGTGGCCACGATGGAACCTGGGGAAGCGCTCGTCGCCCGGGTCGAAGCGGCGGCGGAACGCGCTGCGCAAGCCGCCGAACGAGCAGCGGAAGCCAGCGAGGCCGCCAACCGTGCGGCCGAGCGCACCGCCAACCTGGTGGACAAGTGGATAGAGCAAAATCAATAGTCGCACCCATTCACCGCCCTCCTGCCACCGCCCGGCACGGGTGGCGCAAAGTTTACAATTTCTCGGACAAGTGTCCAAAAATAACGGCACCGGGTCGATCAGATCAGGGTGGATCGGTCGATTTTCTTGTGGACTAAATGTTGGCATCATCCCTGCAGGGGCAGGTGGACAGGGAGGTTGTCATGGCACGACAGAGCACGAGGAAGAGTGAGGCCGTACGACCCACGCAGCGTTGCAGTGTATGCGGGGCGGTGCTGCGGCAAGACGAACTGAGCCGGGACGAATCGCACGCGTATGGCGGGTTATCGCCCGAGCAGTACGTGGAGCTATTCTGGGACGAGGCGTGAGTGTCGGTCGAGAACCGCAGTGTTCGAGCCTGGGGTAAGTCGGGCTGACACCGCCGGATCGGAACCGATTCGCGCGCCAGGCAGGGGAAGGTCATGGCACTGGTTGTAAACTCGCGTCGGTCGTCCAATGAGGACTCGCTAGGCCCGGCAGGATTCATGTCGGCACCTTCCGAGGTTCAGGCCGTGGGCAAGAGCGGCCCCTCCGTCGAAGAAGCGGCCGAGGAGTCCGGGAGCCTGCCTGAGGCCGTGCTGGCGGAGTTGCACTGGGTCGCGAGTGAAGGCTCACCAAGCCTGGCGCGGCACGCGCGTATCGTTCTGGCACGGCACGAGGGGCGCTCGCTAACGGAGATAGCGCGCGTTCTCGACGTGGACCGTGCGACGGTGCGACGGTGGTTATCGCGCTTCGAGCGCAACGGGATGCAGGGGTTGGTTCACGCCTCGCGGGGCCGCGTCCGCAAGCGCCGCTTCAACGAGACGATTCGCGATGCTGTAGCCCGCCTTGCGATGGCGTCGCCAGACGACGTCGGCGAGTCGTTTAACCGCTGGTCGCTCCGGCGGCTGCGACGCCACGTCACCCGACGGGGCATCGTCAAGGACATCAGCGTGGAGGGTCTGCGGCACTTGCTGATCGGCTTGCCGTTGCCCCCGGAATACTGGCGGCGGGGCGGCAATCCGGTTGGGCCGTTGACCGAGGAAGTGCGGCGCGGACTGGAGCAGTTGGCCAATGCGGGGCGGCCGGAAGTTGGCCGCCGGGCGCGGGTCGTGCTCGCACGTTCGCGTGGACTCAGCGAGGCGGAAGTAGCGGCAGCCCTGGACATCGGACGCAGTTGCGTGCGGCGCTGGCTGCAGCGCTTCGAGCGCCACGGTATCCTGGGCTTGCAGACCGTGCGCCGTCCGGCGCGTCCGGTAGTGTTCACACCGGATGTGCGTGTGGCCATCGTCGAACACGCACAGACCCCGCCGAGCGAGGTTGGTGCCAACGTGTCGCGGTGGTCGTTGCGGACCCTGCGCGCGTCGCTGGTGCGCAAAGGCATCGTGCGAAACATCAGCGTTCAGCACCTGCGCCGCGTGCTGGCCGAAGCGGGCGTCAGCCTGCATCCCGAAGCCGCGGTGGCGCAACCGGCCGCACGCGCCCAGGCCTGATTCTGTTTCCCATCCCGTCGACTCATTGCATCCACGCCGCCCGGAAGACACCCGGGGGGCGTGGCACACGATGAGCGCCGCGTCGATCACCCCGGAGGCGGTTCGCGCGGGCCTGGAACGCGCTCGCTACCTGACCACTGCGCGCGTCGAGACCGTCCTCTATCTGGCCCTGGTTCTCGAAAAGCCCCTGTTGATAGAGGGACCCGCGGGGGCGGGCAAGACAGAGATCGCCAAGGTCCTCGCCACCACTCTCGATACCGACCTGGTGCGCTTGCAGTGCTACGAAGGTCTCGACGAAGCCAGGGCCCTCTACGAATGGAACTACCAGAAGCAGCTACTTCGCATTCAGGCCGATCGTGCCCAGCACCTGCACTGGACCGAAGTCACGCAGCACATCTTCTCCCATGAGTATCTCCTCGAACGCCCCCTGCTGAAGGCGCTGACGGCAGCGCGCAAGGTGGTGCTGCTGATCGACGAGATTGACAAGGCCGACGAGGAATTCGAGGCGTTTCTCCTCGAGATTCTCGGCGATTTTCAGGTGAGCATCCCGGAGCTCGGTACGATCGCCGCCCGAGTGCGGCCGGCCGTCGTGCTCACCTCGAACCGGGCCCGCGAACTATCCGAGGCGCTCAAGCGCCGCTGCCTGTACCTTTACCTCGAGTTCCCCGGCGCGGAGATCGAAGGCCGGATCGTCGCCCTCAAGGTTCCCGAACTGGACGCAAAGCTGCGGGAACAGGTCGCCCGCTTCGTCAACGCCTTGCGCAAGCTGGACCTGCGCAAGGCCCCGAGCATTGCCGAAACGCTCGACTGGGCGCGCGCCTTGCGGGCGCTGGGTATTCGGGAGCTCGACAGCGCAGCGGTTCGCCAGACGCTCAACCTTGTGCTCAAGCATGAAGATGATTTGCGCCGCGCCGAGGGCAAACTGGGCACGCTACTCTCGGCGGCAAACAAGCCATAGGCATCCCGGTGCGAACCAGGTTGCTGCAGTTCATCGACGCGTTGCGCGCTGCGGGGGTGGCGCCATCGGTCGCCGAGACTCTCGACGCAGTAGCCGCCGCAGCTCAAGTCGGGATCGACAGGGCCACGCTCCGGGAGGCTCTCGCCGCTACTCTGGTGAAGGATCACGCCGAACGCCATCAGTTCGACGATACCTTCGACCGTTTCTTTGCGGTCCCACGACGGCCCGGGAAGCGGACCGAGTACGGGACTCAGACCGGCGAAGGACTGGGCACGGCTCGGTCCGATGAAACCGGCACCGGCACTCCCCTACCGGGAATGAAGCCGGCGCCCCGAATCGTCGGAAAGCCGACCGCGACATCGGAACGTCGCCAACGGGATGAGCGCAAGTCTGCCGACGCGGACGCGGCCCACCGTCTGGCTCGGGCTAAAGCCGCACAGAACCGCCCGTTCGCGGAGATGGACCCGATCGAGGTCGAAGAGTGCGATGCTCTGGTCGAGGAGCTTGCGCGCCGCTTTCGCGCCCACCTGCGTCGTCGACTGCGCATGGCCCCGAGGGGGCGGCTCGATCTGCGCCGGACCATCCGGCAATCGATCGCGACGGGGGGTGCGATGATCGATCCGGCTTTCCGTTTTCGTCGCCCGGGACGGCCGGATCTTATCGCCCTTTGCGACCACTCCTACTCTGTGATTACCGCGAGTCGGTTCTTCGTTTCTCTGTTGATTCCGGCGGGCAGTTTCTTTCGTCGGGTACACGTCTTCGCTTACGTCGACACTCCCGTCGAGGTCTCGCAGGTGGACGGCCACCTGGTCCCGCACGAGCCCCTCGACCTCTACGCGCGATCCGACTTCGGGCGTGTTCTCGACGATCTCTGGGCCGGCTATGCACGCCTGTTCACCCGCAGCACGGTGCTCGTGGTGCTCGGCGATGCGCGCAACAACCGCCGGCCGCCGCGCGCAGACCTGCTGGCGCGGATGCGTTATCTGGTGCGTCGAATCGTCTGGTTGAATCCGGAAGCGCCGGCGCGCTGGAACACAGGCGACAGCGTCATGCGAGCCTACGAAACGGCTTGCGACGCCGTACTTCCTGCGGCGACCCTGCGCGAGCTTATGGCCGCGCTGCGCCTTACCTTCGGGCGCCCATAAACGACGGGCGGCGCCCTGATGGACGCCGCCCGTACCGTTAACCGCAGTTCGGGCGAAATACGGAGGCGTTCTTACCGGCGCATCCTCCTGAAGGCCATGGCGCCGAGCAGACCGGCGAGCACACCGACCATAGACAGCGACAGCGTCGGGACCGGCGTCACGGCACCTACGGTGATCGGCAGGCCAGCGAGCTGATTGCAGGTGTCGAACGGGAAGATACGTTGCCCCGTCTGCAGCGGCGGCGCGACGTTCACCAGGAAGTTGCCGAGTGCGTCGACGCTCCCGGTACCGATGGGTGTATCCGAGGTGGAGCACACGGCATCGTTACCGCAATCGTAGATCGTGATGCAGTTGTTGCCTGGGGTAGCATTCGGAATCGCGCGCCCGGTAACTGCCGTCGAGCCGGCAGTCGCGCCGCCGGTAATGGATGGCGGGACCGCGGTCGGCGTCGGGGTCTGGGTACGCGTCGGCGTAAGCGTCGGGCTACTGCTGGGCGTCCGCGTCGCGGTCTGGGTCGGGGTGTTGGACGGCGGTGGGGTATCCGTCGGGGTCGCCGTGATCGTCGGGGTATTCGTCGGTGGAGCGGTCGGGGTAATCGTCGGACTGTTGGTTGGCGGCACGGTCGGTGTCTGTGTCGGCGTGTCGGTCGGCGGCGACGTCGGCGTCCGCGTCGGTGTGTCGGTGGGCGTATTGCTTGGTGCAGGAGTTGGCGTGTCAGTCGGAGTCTCGGTCGGCAGCGGAGTATCGGTCGGCGTAAGCGTCGGCAGAGCCGTCGGTGTCTCCGTGGGTGTATCGGTGGGTACGGCGGTGGGTGTATCGGTGGGAGCCTCCGTTGGCGTTGGCGTGGGACAATCGCTGACGCTGATCGAGCCGTTGTTGGTGCCGGTGCAGGCGACCTCGTCGATCTCGCATCCCGAAAGGCTGAGCGTCGACGATACGCTGTTGCTCACGCCCTGGAACGTGATGTTGGCAAGCGTCCCGCCACCGCTGCGCGCCACGGTGCACGCAATGGCTATGGACACCTTTCCGATGGTGTTGTTGATGTTGGGTGTAAACGTGCAGTCGGACACGAAGGCGCCGACGGTTGCGCTGGATGCGGTAACGACGTTCTTGTCGAAATTCACATCGAACTGAAGAGCCAGCGCGCCGGTGGCGTCGTCTACCGTAACGGCTATCCCGGTCGTCCCGCAGCCGGTAATGCTCCCGCTGCCGACGCTAACGGTATTAGCCGCCTGGGCAGCGCCGGCGACCAGAGTGGTAACCACGGCCGTCACAACGACCGCCAGCCAACACCTGCCGTGGATTCGGGCTGATTTCACCATCGTTCCTCCCGGATAATGTCTGCGCACGGTCGTTCTGCCACGCTAGCGCCCAAAGTCAAGGCAAAGCTCGCAGGGATACGCCGACCGGTTCGCGCCCGCTATACCTAGCACTCGCCGGGCCATCGCCCTCGTCCCTCTATTTCGTGAAACCCTAACGTCACCCGTCATCGGGTAAACGCAAAGAGGGAGCCATGGCTCCCTCTTTGCGTCGTTTCGGTGTCTCGCGGTTACGCCCTCGGCGCCGATACGCCTCGCCGCAGCATCCAGAGGATGGCGAGAACGAGGCCGGAGACCATCACCAGGCCTGCGGGTGAAGTAGGCGACGGCACCACCGGGATCGGCGGCGACGTCGGCGAGGGCGTGACGGTTGGCGTGTTCGTCGGCGTAATTGTCGGCGTATTCGTCGGGGTATTCGTCGGCGTCTGCGTAGCGGTTACCGTCGGCGTATTCGTCGGCGTTTGCGTCGGCGTTATCGTCGGCGTGTTGGTCGGTGTGTTCGTCGGTGTCTGGGTCGGCGTGTTGGTCGGGGTGTTCGTCGGCGTCGCGGTCGGGGTGTTGGTCGGGGTGCTGGTAGCGGTCGCCGTTGGCGTATTCGTCGGTGTATCCGTCGGCGTACTGGTCGGGGTTTCAGTTGGGGTCAGCGTCGGGGTGTTGGTCGGTGTCGGGGTCGGCTCCTGCACGGTCATGATGTCCGAGCCCTGCGCACCCCCCTGGACATCTGTGTCGATATGGAGCATGTCCACGCGGGCCAGCGTCCGCGTCTGTCCGGCTGGCAGCGCGCTCACTTTCGGCATCTTGAGGACATCGACCGTGAAGTCGATAATGCAGGATGCATTGGCGCTACCCGGGGGACCCAAGTCTATAGGCGCTGGTGGCGTTAAGACGACCTCACCGGTAACAGCGTCTGAAACAGAGATAGCAAAGTTTACCCCGGCGCAGCCCACGCTACCGACGCCCACGGCGTTCACTGAAAACACGTTGAGATCAATATCCGGGGCGGGGCAAACGCCACCCGGTGTCGTAGTCGCACACGACGGGGTGTACTTAATGTTACTCAGTCGGACGTTACCGGTCGACTGCAGGCCATCGGAAAGGTTTGTGATCGTCACGCGGCGCGGCACATTGACATTGCCGACAACGACCGCGGTTTGTCCGCTCGGCACGTCAGCGCCCCCGACCCCCGTCGGTTCGGCCAGCGCTACGGGAACAACGCCACAAATAACGACCGCAGCCGCCAACCCAACTCGAAGCCTCACCCAAGCCACCCGCTCGCGCCGGGCCTCAGGGTGACGAGTCGCCGATGCAGACGTCCCTTTCGCTCGATTCATTCGCTCTCCTCCTCGCATCCCCATTAGAGACCGTCCCCCCTTAGCCGCTTCGTACTGCCGCTTGCTCCGAGTCATCCCCATCTGCGTCAAGGAGACGAGAACGAGGGGGAGCCGCCTGGCTCCCCCTCAATCAACCGATTCTCCCAATAAACCCTTGAGAGTCGCCCTCAGGCGCCCCTGGCTCCCTGTGCAGCTCGTCGCAACATCCAGAAGATGGCCACGGCCAGTCCGGTCACCATCAGAAGGCCGGCAGGCGACGTCGGTGACGGGACGACCGGCACCGGTGGCGACGTGGGTGTCGGGCTCACCGTAGCCGTACGCGTCGGCGTCGACGTGGGCGTCGGCGTGGTCGTCGGAGTATCAGTCGCCGTCGGTGTGCTGGTATGCGTTGGCGTTACGGTCGGGGTCGGGGTCGGCGGCTCCAACACCGTCAGCAGGTCTGAACCCTGTGCCCCACCCTGCACCTGGGTGTTGATGTGCAGCATGTCCACGCGAGAAAGCACACGCGTCTGCCCGGCCGGCAACGAGCTGGCCTTTGGCAGCTTGTTTACGCCGAAGGTGAAATCGATGACGCAGCGGTCATTCGCGCCCCCCGGCTGACTCAGTATGATCGGAGCCGGCGGTGTGAACACCAGCTCACCGGTGGTGGCGTCAGACTGGCTCACAGTAAAGGTCACGCCCGCGCACGCACCGGTGGTTCCCGAGGCGGTCGCGCTAACTGTAAACACGCCTTTATCGACATCCGCAAACGGGCAGATGCCAGTCGGCGTCGTCGTAGCACAGGAAGGCGTGTACTTGATGTTGCTCAATTGCACGTCGCCCGTCGCCTGAATGCCGTCCGAGAGGTTGATGATCGTCATACGACCGGGAACACCAGACTGCCCCACCTGCACGACGTTGCCTCCGGGAAAGCTCGGAATGTCCGCCCCCCCGACTCCCGTCGGGGCAGCATTCGCCGAGGACGCTAGTAGCGCACCGGCCAAAATCGCCAAACAGCCACTCACAACGCGCGTCACGTGTCCTGCGGCCCCGCGGAAACCACCATGTCGACTCATACGATTCTCCTCCTCATCGCGCTGATTCGGTTGCCACCCCGCCAACACACAACTGTCGTTCCACGCACCTTTGCCCCCATGGCAGCCACGGCTCGGGATTGACGAACCTCCTCATCCGAGGCACATACGGCCCGATAAACCTTGGCGGTGTGTACTCCGCTTCTTCGGGGTTGTCAAGCCAAAGTCACGGGCGAACGGCCAACAAGTACGGGCCAAAACGCCCGGAGCCCGGCCCGGGCAGGCCCGTATCCAGACGGCAGTCGCCAGGGCAGGCCCAGCCGGCCGCCGGAACACTGTCGCGATGGGCGCGAAGGCGCAGGACACGACGCCAGCGCACTACCTTGCGCCGCCCCGCGCGATTCCCGCCGAGTCGCCACCTCCGCAGCAGCCACACGCGACGGGGTGCCCGGACCACGACACGCGATCGAAGCGAAGGCGGCACGGATCACCAGCCACCGCGCACGGCCCGAACGTGGAAGCCGCCAGCCTTCGGACCGAAACCCACATCGCCGTCGTAAAAGGATACGTACCTTGCCGCGCTCGCATCGCCACCGCTGCCGGTCGCCGACCAGTACAAGGCGGAAGGTCCAGATTGCGTGCAACTACAGGTCGTCACCGTACAACCCGGAGCGCAATCGGTGTCGAAGACCGCCGGAACGCACGGACTCGTGGCGCACGGGTACGGTTCCGGTAACAGGATTGTTTGCAACTCCGAAAGAGTAGGCAGTCGCCAGTCGTTCGCGCCCGCAAACCCGGCGCTGTTCAGTCCAAAGGTCAGGAACGTCGCAAATGCCGTTCCGTCGCCGTTGTACGGTGCGCCCGTGCTCCATGAGTGCCCGGCATCCTTGTCTTGGATCCCGCCGTCATCGCTCTTCTTCTCCCACGCCAAGCCGGTCAGGTTGTCCGTGATCGTGCCATTGCCATTATCGACGTACCGCGGCTGGTCACACGTCGTGCCGGTAAACCTGGATTGAAGTGCGGACCAGGCCCTTTCGTAATTCTCCCGGCATCTCAGCAACTTCTTTCTAGCCTTCGTGTAGTCTAGCCGGCCAGCGTACATTTTCGTGTACACGTAAACCACCCAACCCTCAACGCAGCACCCGTCTCTTGACAGGACCAAGGCCTCGGAGTCGCAGACGGAGCCTTGATACGCCTCCCTGGGAACGCAGGCGTCCCGCCCGCTGCCTCGTGCTTGAATCCACTAGCCAGTGGGCGGGACGGGAATACCCGGGCCGCCCAGGGTTAACGCCGGCGCGGAACGCTCGGAAAACCGACACTTGTCACTAATCCGCCACTACCGTGCGGCCTAATTGAATCTGCGGTTGGAATAACCCCGAAAAACACGCTAGCCTGAGCGAGGTTCCCGGCACTGGCACGATTACTGAACCAAATCCGCCGCAGGAACCCTCGGGTGGTGGGTGGTGGTGTGACGGCGAAGAGGAGGCGGACAGAGGCAGTCGCGTGCGACAATCCCCCACAGCGCAATTGAACGGTAATCGTCAGCGGTTTCGAACGCTTGCCGCCGCCCTGTCAGGGGCCCTCGCGTTCGGTGTCCCGGCATTGGCCGCCTTCCCGGGCGTCGGCCTCATCGGTTTGTTCGCCGGCGGACGAAACGGCGACGGTGGACCGGCCACGCAGGCAGTCATCGATCCATATGGCGTAGAAGTGTGCGCCAGTGGCGGCGGCTCGACTAACCTCCTCATTGCAGACTTCAAGGGACGCCGCATCCGACTCGTCGATGGCGTCACGGGCGCCATTAGCACGATCGCCGGCAACGGCGTCGCCAGCTTCGGCGGGGACGGCGGATCGTCAATAGATGCTACCCTGGCGGATCCCGTCGACGTCACATGCGATACCGACGGGACGATTTACGAAGCCGAGATCAGCAGCCGCCGCGTCCGCCGCATCCGTAACGGCATCATTGCAACCGTCGTTGGAAACGGCACCTACGGCTTTTCAGGCGATGGCGGACCCGCCACCCAGGCCGCCATTACCAATCCATACGGTCTGGCCTTGGATCGTAACGGCAACCTGTACATCGCCGACTTTAGCAATCGACGGATTCGGCGAGTCGATGCGGCAGGTATCATTACAACCGTCGCCGGCAACGGTAGCAACGGCTACTCGGGCGACGGCGGACCCGCCACCCAGGCTGCCATGTCGAGTCCGTCCGACGTCGCGGTGGGACTTCGGGGCGAACTGTACATCGCCGATTTCTACAACGCGGTGGTGCGCAAGGTGGAGTCCGGCGTCATCACCACTGTCGCGGGTGATGGATTCATGGGATTCGGCGGCGACGGGGGTGCGGCCACGCGCGCACGCCTGAACCAGCCTTTTCGCGTTGCGGTCGATGCCGCGGGCGACCTCCTTATCCTCGACGCCGGCAACTACCGAGTGCGCAAGGTGGACACCGACACTGGGATCATCACCACCGTCGCCGGCAACGGCACGAACGCGACTGCTGGCGATGGCGGGCCCGCGCTGTCGGCCAGTCTCTTCTCCCCGGGAAGCCTCGCCGCAGATAAAGCCGGGCGGTTCTATGTAGGCAGCAGGACGACCACCAGCGCGGCTTGGTCGTATGACAACCGCGTACGCATGGTCGACACGGCGGCCCGCATTACCTCCGTGGTCGGACTGACCCATAACGGTGACGGCAAGCCTGCCGTCGACGCCATCATCGATCCCGCCGGACTCGCGATCAAAGGCACCGGAGATGTGTACATCGCCGACGACCGCAACAACCAGGTACGCCGGATCGACGGCGCTACTGGGTACATCAGCACCGTGGCCGGTAGCGGTGCCGGTACGTTCTCCGGTGACGGCGGCCCCGCCGTGAGCGCGTCACTCTGGAAACCCACGGACGTTGCCGTCGACACCAACGGCGTTGTCTGGATCGGAGACAGCAACAACTCCCGGATCCGTCGCATCGGCACCGACGGCGTTATTTCAACCTTCGCCGGGAACGGCAACTACGCGTACGGCGGCGATGGTGGCGACGCGCTGCAAGCCAGCTTCAAGTACCTCCGCGGTATTGCCGTCGACAGCGCAGGTTCGGTGTACGTGGCCGACACCGGAAACAACCGAATCCGAAAGATCGCGCCGAGCCGCATTATTACAACCGTCGCCGGAAACGGTACCTACGGGCTCGGCGGTGACGGCGGGCTGGCGACCTCCGCACTACTCGCGTCCCCAACAGACGTCACAGTCGGGGGTGACGGGACCCTGTACATAGCCGACCGCGGCAACTCCCGCATTCGGGCCGTAAAAACCAACGGCACCATCGTGACCGTGGCTGGCCTCTACGAGGGTTTCGCCGGCGACGGCGGTCCTGCAACCAGTGCCTGGCTGCGATGGCCCTCGTCTGTCAGTCTCGACCTGGCCGGAAACATCTACATCGGTGACGAGGGCAACCTCCGCGTCCGCAAGGTCGACGCGGTCACGAACATCATCACAACGATTGCCGGGAACGGCACCGGTGGGTTCCTCGGCGACGGCGGACCGGCCACCGAGGCCACTCTGTACGCCCCCGCCGGGGTTGTCGTGGACAGCGGTGGCCACCTGTATATCTCGCAAAAGGAATCCGCGAGCATCCGCGTAGTCAGCCTCGGCGGGGGCGCCGCACCGACGCCAACAGTCGGAGCATCTAACACCCCGACCCGCACATATACGCCGACGCCCACCGCCACGCCGATCCCGGCTACCCCCACCCGCACTCCGACCAGAACGTTCACGCATACCCCAACCGTTGCCTTCACACCCACTGTCATCCCGACCCCGACCAGAACCCATACCGGCACTTCGACCTTCACCCCGACCCGGACCCCCACCTTCACCGCCTCATGGACCCCCACACCAACCCGCACCGCCACCTACACCCCTACCTCGACCTATACCCGAACCTCGACCCCGACCCGCACCACAACCCTCACTCCCTCATGGACCCCCACGCCAACCCGCACCAATACCTTCACCCCCACCCGCACCCCGACACCCAGCGCGTCGCTGACCGGTACGCCGACTCATACCGCCACCTTCACCCCATCGTCGACATCGACGCCGACCCGAACCCCGACCGTCACTCCAACCGCCAACCCAACGAATACCCCCGTCGCCACCGCGACAACCACGTCGTCGCCCACGTCACGGCCGACAGACACCGCCACGCCGGAACCGACACCTACGCTCGGCGCTCTCTTCAGTCTTGCGGGTCAGGTGCACTACCATCACAGCGGGCAACCGGTAACGGGAACCACCGTCCTGCTGGTCGGGCCGACCCCCGCGTGGACGAACACCGACACCGGCGGCGGCTATGTGTTCGATGGCATCTCGTCGGCCGACTGGCGTATGGAACCGAGCAAGATCGGCGACGTGGGCGGGGCCGTCAGTGCCCTCGACGCGGCCCTGGTCCTGCAGAACGTGGTCGGCTCGAACTCCCTGTCGACCGCACAGGCGCTGGCGGCCGACGTTTCCGGCAACGGTACGGTCTCGGCCTACGACGCCAGCCTGATTCTCGTGCACGTCGTCGGCACGCTGCTCGAGTTCCCCGTCGCCGACCGCTGCGGGTCGGAGTGGGTTTTCATTCCGCAACCGGAAGGCGCCCCCAATCAGAATTGCACGGCGCCGGCACCGGCAGGCTGCACCGTAGGGTGCATCGAATTCACCCCGCTCACCGCCTCCGCCGACGGCCAGAATTTCGAGGCTCTCACTTACGGCGACGTCACCGGCAACTGGCAACCGACGGGCGGCGGCGCGGCAGTCATGGCGGCGGCACGAGTGAGATCCACCGGCGCCGTCGAACTCGGCCGCCCACAGCGCCGGGGCCGACAAGTACGCGTCCCCGTGAACGTTAACGGCACCGATTCTTTCCGCGCCCTCGACCTCACCGTCGAGTACGACCCGGCCACCCTCCGCTTCCGCGACGCACACCGTCCGCGCGGCGGCACGCCCACCGCGCTCGCCACCAACAGCGGCGTCCCGGGTCGCCTGCGCATCGCCTTCGCCAGCGGCACACCCCGCCCGGCCGGAGATGCCCTCGTGCTCCACTTCGAGGCCGTCGGCGCAACTCGCGGCGCACCCGCCAGCGTGCGAATAGTCGAGCCTCAGACCCGCGTGGAGTGATCGTACCTCTCACAGCCGAATCCAAGCCGGAGGCCGCTCGGAGGCCGGGGGCCCGGTCGCTCGTCATTCGTTGCGCAGAATCTCGATAATGCCTGACTGCCGGCCGCGGCGGACCGCGCGGATCGCGCCGGCACCCGCTCCGAGGGCCCCCAGCAGGAACAGCAGGCGGCCGCCCGTGTACACGACCCGGTAGAAATCCAGCTTTACCCCGGCGAGCTCCGCCCTGTCGCTGCCGCCATGAAAGCTGCGCAGCAGGCTGGCGTTCGTCCGCTCCGTCAGATTCGGAAAATCGTCGAACGTCGCGCGGTGCACGACGCGCCGGCTGGCCGCCAGCAGCCGCTCGTGCTCTGCGATCTTCTCCCAGCCGGCGTACCAGTTGCCGGCGCCGAGAACCATCAGGACAAGCCCGATCGGCACCAGAGGCTGGCGCAAGACGTCCACGTACACGCCGCTAGCACGCGGGCAGCCACGCGGCAATTGCCGCTCGGTTGCGCCGTCGGAAGGCGTCGGTTATAGCCTCCGCGTCACCCGGCAGTCGTCATGCTCGCCGAAAAACTCGTCCAGCGCATGTTGAATGGCGATCGGTACGCGCTCGCCAAGTTGATGACCCTGGTAGAGAACCGCCACGCCGACAGCGTCAACATCCTGCGCATGGTGCAACACCGCGTCGGGCGCGCCTACACCATCGGCATCACCGGGCCGCCCGGCGCCGGGAAGTCCACCCTGGTCGACCGCACGATCGGAATTCTCCGCCAGCGCGGACTGAGCGTCGGCATCGTCGCCGTCGATCCGTCGAGCCCGTTCTCGGGCGGCGCCGTGCTCGGCGACCGCATCCGCATGCAGAGCCATTTCGTCGACGCCGCGGTGTTTATCCGTAGCTTGAGTACGCGCGGCGCACACGGTGGCCTCGCCCGTGCAACGCGCAACGTCGCACAGTTGCTCGATGCCTTCGGGAAGGACTGCATCCTCATCGAAACCGTCGGGGTGGGACAGACGGAACTGGACGTCATGCGCGTGGCCGATACGACGGTGGTGGTCCTCGTGCCGGAAGCAGGCGACACTATCCAAACCATGAAAGCCGGACTCCTCGAAGTCGCCGACGTGTTCGTCGTCAACAAGGCCGACCGGGAGGGATCGCTGCGCATCAAGACGGAGCTGGAAACGATGCTGCAGTTGCGCGGAGCGAGCGCGTGGACCGTACCGGTGCTGCTGACCGAAGCCACCAGCGGGCGCGGCGTGCCCGAGCTGGTCGACACCGTGTTCCGGCACCGCGACTTCCGCCACCGCAGCCAGGCCACCGGACCGAGCGCCGCCGCCCGGCAAGAGGAGTTCCTGGCGGTCGTGCGCGACGAGATCGGCCGGCGCGTGGAAACCGGCCTCGACGACGGCACCTTTCATCCGCTGCTGCAGCGGGTGAGACGCGGCGAAGTGGACCCCTACTCGGCAGCCCTCGAGTTGATCGGAGACGAGGCCAGCCTGCGGAAACTGCTGCGCGGCGGAGGAGGAGGCAAGACCGACGGATGAGCGGCGGCCGCACATTCGTAGTCGGCGACATCCACGGCTGCCTCGACGAGGTCAACCGCATGCTAGATGGACTCGACCTCGGCTCCAGCGACTCCCTCGTCTTCCTCGGCGATTACGTCGACCGCGGACCCGATTCGCGGGGCGTGATCGACCGCTTACTGCGACTGCGCACCGAGGGAATCCGCTGCGTTTTCCTCAAGGGCAACCACGAGGACATGTTCCTCGGATATCTTGGCGGTCGCGGCCATCATGGGGACGTGTTCATCCAGAACGGCGGCGATGCGACGTTGCGCAGTTACGGCGTCAGTCGTCCGTCGCCCGCTCGCGCCCGGACCGCCGTACCGCCGGATCACCTCGATTTCCTGCAGTCCCTCGCCTTGCAGTACCGGCACGGACGCTTCCTCTGCACGCATGCGGGAGTCGACCCGCGGCGCCCGCTGGAGAGCCAGAGCGAGGAAGAGCTGCTGTGGGTCCGCGAGGCCTTCCTTTTCCACCCGCATCCGTTTCCCTACACGATCGTTTTCGGACACACCCCGCAACGCGAGGTGCTCGTCGATCTGCCCTATAAGATCGGCCTCGACACGGGCCTCGTGTACTGGAACAAGCTGAGCTGTCTGGAACTCAACGAGTGCCGGCTCTACCAGATTCGACGCGGCGAACGCGAGGTGGAGAGCCGGGACTGTTCGGCATGGTCGGCTGCCCTGGCGGGCACTCCGTAACCGCAGCGGTTCGCGCGTTCCCCCGGGGCCTCGGCACCCGCCCGCAAGAGGCGGCAACGTCTCTCTCATGCCGCCTCCAGAAACGCCACCTTACCCGCAAGGTGCTCCAGTAACGGGCGGCAGGTCGAGGGCTGCCCGGTCGCCACCTCGATCAGGGCGGGAGCGCGATGGGTTTGCCCGCATCGGTGCACGTGGGTGCGCAGCCACCCGAGAAGCGTGGCGAAGTCGCCGGCGGCAATGAGCGCGTCGAGCGGTCCCAGCGCCGCCGCCGCCGCGTTCCACAATTGCGCCGCATAGACGTTCCCCAGCGTGTAGGTCGGGAAGTATCCGATCGCCCCGCAGGCCCAGTGGACGTCCTGCAGCACCCCCTCGCGATCCGTGGCCGGAGCGACTCCGAGATAACGCGACATGCGCTCCCGCCATGCCGCCGAAAGGTCGGCAACCGCGAGGTCGCCGGCCAGCAGGGCGCGTTCGAGCTCGAAGCGCAAGACGATGTGCAGGTTGTAGGTGATTTCGTCCGACTCGGTTCGGATCAACGACGGCCGCGCTTCGTTGGCCGCCAGCACCGCCGCATCGAGCGGCGTGTCGTCGAGTTCCGGGAACGCCTCGCGCAGGATGGGCAGGCAGCAATGCCAGAACCCCACCGAGCGCCCAACCTGGTTCTCCCACAAACGCGACTGCGATTCGTGGATACCGAGGGAGCAGGCGGTGCCTCGCGGCGTGCCCCACGCGGCCTGATCGAGTCCCTGCTCGTAAAGCCCGTGGCCGGCCTCGTGCAACGTCGAGAAGAGCGCATAGCGCAAGTCGCTCGGGTCGTAACGAGTCGTCAAACGGACATCTCCCCCGATGCCGATCGAGAACGGATGGGCAGCCTCGTCGAGGCGTCCGCGCGTGAAGTCGAAACCGATCGCGGCGGCGATGCGACGATTGCAGGCACGCTGTCGGTCGACGGCGAAGTGTCCCCGCAACGCGCCGGCGGCTACCGGCCGCGGCGCCCGTCGGGATTGCAGGCGCGCGACCAGAGGCACCAACCCGTCGCGCAGCTCCGCGAACAGGCGATCCAGCACCGGGGTCGACATGCCCGGTTCGTACTCCTCGATGAGGACGTCGTAAGGGTCGCGGTGAGGGTCGATCGCGGCGGCGACGCGCCGCTCCACCGCGAAGATGCGTTCGAGGTAAGGGGCGAGGCGGGCGAAGTCGTCGTCGCTGCGGGCGCCCACCCAGACGTTGCGTGCGGCGGCGCGCAGGGTCGAGCGTTCGCGCACCAGCGCCGCGTCCACAGCCCGGTTGCGGTCGCTTCGCCACTTGGTCTCGCGCACGTCGACGGCGGCGGCCGCGTCGAACTCGGGCAGGCGCGCCGCCAGTTCGTCGACCAGGTCGAGGAAGGCACGGTCCGTTTGCTGCTCGTGGAGGAGCGCGGCAACCGTACCGATCTGCCGCGCCCTTTCTTCGGCAACGCCGGCGGGCATGAAGGTCTCCTGATCCCACTCGAGCAGTTGCAGGGCGGCGGCGAGATCCGCGTGGCGCCGGAGCGCGGCAACGAACCGGTCGTAGCGGTCGGTTTGCATGCGAGCACTGAACACCGAACGCGGCCCACGGACAAGGGTCGGGAGTGGTCAGTGGTCCAGTGGTCAGAGTTGGTGGCCGAGGTAGGCGGCAGCGTGATGAAGGCCGGCAATGGTCTTGGCGTCGACGATGTCGCCGCTGCGAATCATCTTCAGCGCCACGGCAAAAGGCACCGCGCTCACCGAAAGCACCTCGTCCGCCTCGAGTTCTTGTTCGGCGGGGCTCAAGTCCCGGGCCAGAAAAAGGTGGATACGCTCGTCGCAGAATCCCGGTGCCGTGACGATGCTGCCCAGGAGCACCAGATCCGCCGCGACGAGCCCGGCCTCTTCGCGCAGCTCCCGTGCGGCACAGTCGAGCGGCGGTTCGCCGTCGTCGAGCTTGCCGGCCGGAATTTCCCAGATGAAGCCGCCGGCGGCGTGACGGAACTGATGCAGGAGGGTAACGTGCCCGGCCGCGTCGAGGGCCACGACCGCCGCGGCGCCCGGATGACGCACGATCTCGAGGGTGATTCTCGCGTCGTTCGGCAGCGTGACGTCTTCGAGCCGAAGATCAACGACTCTGCCTCTGTAGATCTGTCGCATTTGAGCGGACGGTTCGGGCTGGTACCAAGACCCCTGTCATGCCCGTCAGATGACCGTCCCGGAGGGGATGACGGCGTTTTTCGGCACGAACACGATGCCATCGCGAATGAAGTACCCGGGGCCGTCGAGGTGGTCGATCCGCTGGCGGTTGCAGATCACGACGTGCTCGCCGATGCGGGCGTTCTTGTCGATGATTGCCCTTTCGATGCGGCTGCCCGCGCCGACGCCGAGCGGGATCGTCTCGCCGCGACCGGCGACGTCGCCGTCCTCGAAGAAGTCGGCACCCATCATGATGACGTGGGACATCTGCACGCCGGGATACACGTTGCTGCGGATACCGATCATGCAGTGGTCGAGTTCGGCATCTTCGATTCGGCAGCCGTCGCTGATCAGACTCTCGGTCATGCGAACGTGTTTCACGCGCGTCGGCGGCAAGAACCGTGGCCGGGTGTAGATCGGTGCCTTCTCGTTGTTGAGGTCGATCGGCGGATGCGAGGACGCCATCGCGAGGTTGGCGTGAAAGAACGAGCGGATGTTGCCGATGTCCTCCCAGTAATCCGAAAAGAAGTAGGCGTGGACCCGATGGGAGTGTATGGCGCGAGGAATGACTTCCTTGCCGAAGTCGAGCTGGTTCGGCTCTTCGAGCGTCTTGACGAGCACCTCGGGTCGGAACACGTAAATGCCCATCGACGCGAGGAACCGGCGCTCGCCGGGAATGCCGCGGGCGGCGAGGGTCTGATCGCTCAGCGCGAGACGCGCCAGCATCGAACGGTCGCGGGGCTTCTCGACGAAATCCGATACGGTGCCGAAACCGTCGATCAGGAAGATGCCGAACTCGCTGGCATCGTGTTCCCCGACCGGAGTGGCGGCGATCGTGATGTCGGCACGGCTCGCACTGTGCGCCTCGATAATCTTGCGGAAATCCATCACGTAGAGCTGGTCGCCGGAAAGCACGAGGACACCGTCGACAGCCTTGCGCAGGAACCGGTGCAGGTGCTTGCGGACCGCGTCCGCCGTGCCCTGGTACCAGTCCATGCTGGTTTCCGTCTGCTCGGCGGCGAGGATCTCCACGAAGCCGGTCGAGAACGGGTCGAAGCGGTAGGTGCGCGAGACGTGCCGATTCAGAGACGCCGACTGGAACTGCGACAGAACAAAGATGTTACGCAGGCCGGAGTTGATGCAGTTGCTGATCGGAATGTCGACCAGTCGGTACTTGCCCGCGACCGGAACGGCCGGCTTGCTCCGCTCTTGCGTCAACGGGTAGAGCCGAGTCCCCCTGCCACCTCCAAGGATGACGGCAACGACGTTTTCCACCATATCGAGGATAGCTGACCGGTCGGAGCCGGTCCACCGGTCGCGCACGCCGGCGCTGCGCGTTCAGCCGCTGCCCCGCAGGTCGAGTTGCTCGCGCACCATGACCGCCGGCGTGCCGACGCTGGTCAGCCAGAGCTGATGCACCGCACGGGTCGCGGCAACGTGCAGCAGGCGCCGTGCCGGCGGCGAACCGGGGAAGCTCGTCGTGCTCGCCTCGACGACGATCACGTAGTCGAACTCGAGCCCCTTTACCTGCTCGATCTCGGTGACCTCGACACCCGGCGCAAAGGTGAAGTCCTGGTAGACTACCTGTCGAAGCCGCGGAACTTCACCGGTCGCCAGTCCCCGATAGTAGAGATTGCTCAGCTCGCGCGAGGCCGTGAGAACCGCGACGGAGGCCAGCGGTTCCTTGGCCAGTAGTTCCTTGAGAGCGTCGGCGACGAAAGCCACGCACGCACCGTGATCGGTGAATCGGAAGAGCTCCACCGGCGGGCCGTCGCGCGTGGTTCGCGGCGGCGTCGGGTCTTCACGTAGCGGCCCGAGAACGCCGGCCGCAAAATGGGCTATCTGCCGCGAGCAACGATAGCTGATGTCGAGGGTGCTGACTTCGGTGCCGTCGAGGCCGAGGTGACGGAAGAAGTCGCTCCACGACGTGAAGCCACTGGCCGCCACCACGTGCTGCTGCGTATCGCCGGCGAGCGTGATGCTGCGCCGCTCGTCGAGGCAATCGAGCAGCACCTGCACCTCGACCGGGGAGAAATCCTGAACCTCGTCGATCGCCACATGGCGGTACCGCAGGGGCCGGTTGGGACGAATCGGCAGCGGGCCGACCCGCAGTTGCCACGCCCGCAGGAGCAACGGGTCGTCTTCGGGATCGAGCTCCGGGCTGACGCTGTTGTCGCCGTCCAACCATGCCGTCAGCTCGGCGTGGCGATCGCGATTCCAACTCACCGCGCGGCGAAGTTCGTCCGCGGTGAACGCTCCGGGGGCAACCTCCGCGAAGACCGATTCGAGAAAGTCGAGCTGGCAAAGTGAGCTCGCCCAGTCGTCGACCGCCTGCGGCGCGCCGCGTTCCCCGGCCACTCTATCGACCTGGCGCCGCAGGGCCACCAGCAGCGCGGGATGCAGCTTGAGGCGCTGCACGATCGCCGGGGCGTCCTCGCGGGTCGAACGCGGCAGCTTCGGAAACAGGCGCCGGGCGTGCTCGGCAGCCCAGTCACGATAGGTCCGCACCTGTACGGTCTCGATGCCGAGGGCAGGCAATACGTGTCCGACGTAGTCGCGCAGCGCGGCGGAGAAGACGACGACCAGAGTCTGCGCGGAATCGATGCCGGGGTCCCCATAGGCGAGGTACGCGATGCGGTGCAGAGCGACGGTAGTTTTGCCCGATCCGGCCGTACCGCGGATGACCACGAAACCCGCCGACGGGCGCGTGATCAGCTCGAACTGGGTCGGATCGATGAGGCCGGCAATGTCGGGGAGGTGTTTGTCGGCACGGCGCCGGGTGCCCTCGATGTCGGTGCCGAGGCGGCGATGGTCGCCGGCACCCAGGCCATAAGCACGCAGAGCCGCGCCTTCCCCGCCGGCAAGCTGCGGCGCCTGCGCATCGACTCGATGCCAGCCCCCGGGAGCCTGCGCATCGGCGCAGAAGGTCCCCTCGGGAGCGTCGACCCGGCGGAGCTTCCGGTCCCGTATCGTCACCGTGCGCCGCGCGACCACCTCGCCGGCCATCGAGCGGCCGCCGATCTCCTCCTCGTACTCTTCCCCTTGCCGATAGCGGTAGAAGACTTTCGAGATGGGCGCGTTGCGCCAGTCGACGATGCGGACACCGCGCTGCACCCGCGTCGCCTTGCCGAGCAGTACGTCGCGCTCGGTCGCCCCCTCGCGCAAACGCAGGTGGGCAAAGTAAGGCGACTGCGGGTCGACCTGCGCGACGTTGCGTGTGTTGCGGAGGTGCTCGAGCAGGGAAAGCTGACGGTGGTATTGTTCCAGCAACGCCGGCTGGTCCTCCGCCTTTTCCCCCTCGCGCAGCATTTCCTGCAAACGCGCCAGTTCGGCACGGATCGTCGCTTCGGACGGCCCCGACGGGGCCGGCGCTTCATTGAGTACCTGTACGACCGCGTCGAGTACGGTCAATTCATCCTGCACGATCGGGTGCAGTTCGGAAGGCTTCTCGGCAAGCACAGCGGCATCCTAGCCACTTCCGCGCAGCCGGTACACACCGGGTTCAACGAGACGCCGTCCTCCACGCCGATCCGGATCCGCTTTTTCCGCTGGAGAAATGGAGATCGCATTGATAACGGATAAGGATGGTGAAATCCCAGAGGCATTGGCCGATTGCGGTTCTTGCCGGCGTAATGGCAAGCGCGCTTTTCGCGTGCGGCGGCAGCAGCGGATCTCCGGCGGAACCGCCGCCGCCCAATCCGCTGTACGTGCGACAGTCGGGGGATGACGCCAACACGGGCGCCGACCCCGCCACGGCGCTGCGCACCATCAATCGCGCGGCCCAACTGGCGCGTAAAGGCTACACCATCGTGGTCGGCGCCGGCACCTATCCCGGTAACATCACCACCGACCGACCAGGCGAGGTCCCCGACGGCATTGCCTTCGTGGCCGACGTACGGGGGCAGATCACGGGAGACGCTGGCCCCGTAACCGTCGACGCGGGCGGCGCCGGCCCGGGCTTCAGCCTGTCCAATACCGGGCCGCTGCGCCAGGGGGGTAAGACCCTGCGCCCTACCATCGACGGGTTCACTGTGATCAACGCAACCGACGGCGGCGTGGTCGTCAAGGGCGGACTCGATTTCATCGTGCAGAACTGCACCGTATCCGGCACCTCCGGTTCGGGTATTCGATTGCAGGGGACGGCCAACTCCCTGGTCTTCAACAACCTTGTGTACCGCAACCGGACATCCGCCCGCATCGAAGGCGTGGGAATAGCCCTGACGCTGGGCTCTAACGGCAACCTGCTCGTGAACAACACCATTGCCCTGAATGAAAGCCATGGCATAAGGGTCGGCAATTCGGACCAGGCATCGAACGGCACTTACATCCGCAACAACATTATTCAGGCCAACGGCGGCGACGCGAGCCTCAAGATCTTTGGCCGCGACACCACTTACACCGGCGGCTTCAACCTGGTGCTTCCCGACGTCTACAATCCGACTTCTATCCGCCGCAATCAGGACATCCACGTCGACGCGCAATTCGTCAATTCCTTGCAGAACAACTTCGCCCTGCAACTCACCAGCCCCGCACTTGGCGCGGGCATCATGCCTAAGATCGATACAGGTGGCGGCGTGTTCGTCGACATCCGAACGGTCGACCGGCTCCGCGACGTCCTCGAAGGAGAAGACGTAACCCTCGGCGAGTTCCTCGCCGACCGCACCGTGACCGCAACCAACGACTGCGATACCGGCACTCCGGACCTCGGAGTGCACACACCGCCGCCGCAACGCTGCACCGCACCGCGGTAAGCGTCGCCCCGGCGTCTACCCCCCGCACTGCGCGCGCTGGCGCAGGTAATGGTCGGCGAGGACCAGGCAGGCCATCGCTTCGACGACCGGAACCGCCCGCGGCAGCACGCAAGGGTCGTGTCGGCCGCGCGCTTCGAGCGCGACCGCCTGCCCGCTTCGATCCACCGTCTGCTGCGCCTGCGAAATCGTCGCCGTCGGCTTGAACGCAACTCGAAAGACGACGTCCTCGCCGTTGCTGATACCCCCCTGCACACCTCCGGAGCGGTTGCTTGTGGTGCGAATCTTCCCGTCGGCATCGGCGGCAAACGGATCGTTGTGCTCGCGCCCGGTCATGGCCGTACCCGCAAAGCCGCTGCCGATCTCGAACCCCTTCGTCGCCGGCAACGACAGCATCGCTTTGGCAAGATCGGCCTCCAGCCGGTCGAACACGGGCTCGCCGAGCCCGGCCGGAACGCCGCGGCACACGCACTCGACAATACCGCCGAGGGAGTCGCCGGCACGACGCGCCGCTTCGATGCGCTCGATCATCGCCGACGCCGACGCCGCGTCCGGGCAGCGGACGAGGTTCGCTTCCACCGCGGCCGCCGTCACACTTGCCGGATCGATTTGCGCCTCGACCCCGTGGACCCGCGTGACATAGGCCAGTACCTCCACCTGCGCGGCCACCCGCAGCAGCTTACGCGCGACGGCGCCGGCCGCCACCCGGCCGACCGTCTCGCGCGCGGATGCCCGCCCGCCGCCCCGCCAATCGCGGATGCCGTACTTCGCCTCGTACGTGTAATCCGCGTGCGAAGGACGGTAGACGTCCTTGAAATCCGCGTACGCACTCGGACGCGCGTCGGTGTTCCGCACCAGGATCGCAATCGGCGTTCCGAGCGTCATCCCCTCGTACAGACCAGATAGGACCTCCGCCCGATCGGGCTCGCTGCGCGGCGTGGTGATCCGACTCTGCCCCGGACGGCGCCGGTCGAGGTCGTACTGGATCTCCTCGGCAGTCACCGGCAACCGCGGCGGACAGCCGTCCACGACTACCCCGACGGCACCGCCGTGGGACTCACCGAAGGTAGTCAAGCGGAACAACCGCCCGAAAGTCGATCCCATGAAGCGAGTCTATGGGAGGCTCGCGGCCACGACAAGCGCCACGCCGGGACAGTCAGACGACGTAACCGCGCGGCCCGGAAGCCACCAGCACCGGTTCGCCGTAGCACAAGGCATGCTCGGGACCGATCTCGATCTGATTGAGCGCTATCTGAAATCGCTGCAGCGGACTTTCAACCAGCACCGCCAGCCGGAAGCTGCCGTCGGCACGCACCACTGCGGGTTCGAAAGCCTGCACGGTGTGGAGCACCTCCCAGCCCTCGCGGGTAACGATCCGACTCCACTCCTCGGCGGAAGCGACAACGTACGAGTGCACCCAGCGGACACTGGCCCACAGCTCCTGCATGGCGAGCCAGTAGTCGAACGCCCCGACGGCGGTGTCGGGAAAGGAGAAGTGCCGGTACAGGAGTTCCACGTCCTGCGTCGGACCTCCGGCGCCGCCCGAGGCGAGCGCGTCGGGCGGCGGATGCCAGTCGAGCACCTGGCGAATGCGGTTGACGTCCGTCGTCGTGCGCGCAACGAACGGGCGCACCAGCAGATCGCGACCGCGCTGCCCGAAGAACCGATACCGAACGCACCGGTCGAACGGCAACTCGACGTCGGGGATCGCAGCGAGAACGGCCGCGGCGTTGGCCTCGAAGGTTTCCTCCCAGTACGCCGCCTCCGGAACTCGCGGCGGCACGCCGCAGTCGTCGAGCGCACGCTGGCGGGCCGCGGCGATCGCGGATGTAACCGCACGCACGTGCGCCGCCGGAACGAACTCGACCGTCATGCAACCAGCCTCGCCACTTGCCGCGGTAAACGCAAGCGACGGCTCGCCGATCGATCGGCCGGGACGCGTACAGGTCGGCAAACGCGGGCGATCGACAGGCCCAGGTCGATCGCCGCCCGATTCGGTCCTGCGAGGCCGTTTCAGCTCCGGCCAGCCACCCGCCGGCAGACGCAAGCCCAACCTCTCGAGCGGTCCCCCGCCGTCCGCGCGTCACAGCCGGCGCAAGTACCGTAACAGCGTACGCACGCCGAAACCGGTCGCGCCGCGCGGATGCGCGGGCAACGGCTTGTCCGTAACGACCGTGCTCGAGAAATCGATGTGCGCCCAGGCCGGCGCGGTGACGAACTCGCGCAGAAAGAGCCCGCCGATGATCGTACCCGCACCGGCACCATCGCCAATGTTCTTGAGGTCGGCTACCAGACTGTCAAGCTCGCCGCGGTAGTCGGCAATCAAGGGCAGCTCCCAGAGGTTCTCCCCGCAGGCACGGCCGGCGGCGATGAGATCGCGGGCAAGATCGGCGTCGGTGGCCATGATCGCCGCGCACCGACTCCCGAGAGCGGTGCGCACGGCGGCGGTGAGCGTGGCCAGATCGATGAGCACGTCCGGCTTGCGCGCGCTGGCATAAGACAGTGCATCGGCAAGCACGAGTCGACCTTCCGCGTCGGTGTTGAGCACCTCGATGCTCTTGCCGTTGGCAGCGCGCACAACGTCGCCCGGCTTGAGGGCGCCGCTCCCCGGCATGTTCTCGGCGGCGGCCACGTAGCCGCGCACTTCCACGGCAACTCCGAGGGTACGCACCACGCTCATGGCACCGAGGACCGCGGCGGCACCTGCCATGTCGCGCTTCTGTACCTGCATGGACTCGGCGGGTTTGAGCGACAGACCGCCGCTGTCGAAGGTGATGCCCTTGCCGGCGAGAGCCACGCACGGCCCACCCGGCCGGCGCCGGCGGGGCGTATACACGAGCTCGATGAAGCAGGGCGGCTGGTCGCTGCCCTGAGAGACGCCGAGAATGGCCCCCATGCGTGCCCGGCGGAGACCCGGTCCGGTTAACACGCGAACCCGCAGGCGCTGGTCGCGGGCGATGCGGCGGGCCTCTCTGGCGAGGTAGGTCGGCGTCGCGATCGCGGCGGGAAGATTCACCAGGTCGCGCGCATACGAAGTTGCGCGCGCGCCGGCGCGCGCTGCCGCGACCGCGGTTTCCAGTTCCGGCTCGCGCGCGGGCACTAGAACGGCAACCTGCCGGACCCCGGCCGTCGACGCGGGTGCGCTCTTCAGATGATCGAACGTGTAGGCCCCTAGGATGAATCCCTCGGCAATCGCCTCGACGACCTCGGCGCGCCGGCGCGCGGCCGGTACAGAGACGGCGATTCGCGTCGCACCAAGCTCGGGAGCCCGCGTGAGCGCCGCTTGCGCGAACTTGTACCAGACCGATGGCTCGCTAGCGCCGCCACAGCCGACAACAAGCACGTAGCGAACTTCCAGCTCGTCGGCCGCTTCACAGACGACCGCCTCGCCCTCCTTGCCGCCAAAACGCCGCGCGCGCAGCGCGGCTCCGAGACGGCCGCGCAGCCGCCGATCGATCTCGGCAAGCGACGCCGTCTCGTCGGGTCCGACGGCCAACGCTAGGAGGTCGGCCCGGACCTCCGTCGGAGACCCAACCTCCATGTCCACTCGCAACATGGCGCTCTCCCTTCGCATCTCCGCCCCGATCATTGGCTGTGCCGGCGCAGGTAATCGAGCAGCAGCGTCGTCTCGGCCGGCGACAGCGGCTCGACACCGCGGCGCACCATGTCGCCGTGCATGCGCTCCACCTGCACCCGCCACATCTCCGCCGTCATACTACCGGGCGCGTAGAGGCGGTGGCACCCGCGGCAGCGGTCGGCGTAGAGCCGCGCCCCCGCCGACTCGGGCTCGGGCAGCGGCGCCTCGCATCCGGCCAGTGCGCCGGCGACCACGACGACGGCAAGCCAGTATCGGCGCTGCCGGCGGGGCGCGCCTCTCATGGAACAGCCCGGCAAAAGGCGGTCTGACCGGGCGTCTCTTCGACTCCGACTTCCATGACCGTAATACCCTGCGCGCCTTCCGCCGCAAGCTCGGCACGAACCTCCCCCACCAGGTAGCGCGCAAGCTCTTCCGCCGAACTGTGAACTATCGGCAGCAAAATCGCGTCGCTCAAGGGAATGCGGAACTCGTCGTCCTCGTAATTGAGCACCACCTGCCGCCCCTCGGTGCGAATCGTCAAGCAGTCCGACAACGCCGGAACTATCGTCCGCTCGTCCAGTCGCATACACACGCGCTTCGCAACCTTCTTGACGACGCCGAAGTCCAACACATAACCCTGTTGGCCCAGAACGCCCTCGACCTCCACCGAGACGCGGTAGTTGTGCCCGTGCAGCGCCTCGCGGAAGCCCTTGTACGCGATGAAATGGGCGGCGTTGAACTTCAGGTAGTCCTTCTTCACGTAAACGCGAAAGGTCTGCTCACTCATCGTGGTCCCATCGTGGTCCCCTGGGATTGGCAGCCCGTGGGCTGCCGGGAATCGATCTCTCCCTCTTACTGGTCGGCAGAGCCCATGCAACCCCGCAGAAATCCATCCAGCCCGCTCCGGTCGAGGGCGTGGGACGCCGGGCCGAAGGCCGAGAAGTACGTGGACGCGGGCAGGTTGGTCGCCGCCAGAAAACGTGCAAGCTCCTGACGCTGCTCGGTCACAATGGCGCCCCGCACCGCGCCGGCGAGCCCGGGATCGTCCGCCAACGAGGCCAGAAGGTCGCGCACGGCGATACCGTGGACGCCGCCGAGGAGACATGAAACCAGGTAGGCAAGCTGGGCCCGGCTCGGCTGCCGCCGCCAGGCGTCGGTCGGGCTCAACAGGCCGGTTTGCCCGCTCCGGACGCGCACGGCGACAATGCGGTCGCTGCCGGTCCCCTCGAATCCCGGTGCCAGGAACGTCAGGACACAACGTCCGTCCGACAGACGTATGGGGTGCGGCACGGCGTGCGGGGAGGTGTACCCGATCCGGCGATAGAGCCCGGTGCGAAAGTCCCTCACATCCAGGCCGGCGCGCTCGAACGCGGCCCAAAGGTAGTCGGCCAGTGCCATACCCTCGGCGGTCGCTTCTTCGCGCAATCGCTGCAACGCCCCTCCGCTGTAGCCGGCATGGTCGGCGAAGCGGGCCAGCGCCATCGGCGCCACCCCGATCGCCAGACCTTCCGCTTCGCCGGTGGGCGCAGCGTCCGCAGCCAGCAAGCGGGCGCCGAGCGGAACGTCGTCGCGTACTCGATCGAGCACCATCGCAAAGTGATCGCCGGCGTTCGCGAGCCTGCCCAGGCCGCGTTCACCATTGGAAAACGCGACCCTGCCGGCCGATGCGGCGCGCAGCGGGCCGCGGCTCTGGAGCCCATAACCGCTCATTAGCGATCCGTACTCCAGCACGATTGTCTCGGTGGAGCGCACGCGCCTCCCCCGTCAAACGTAGTAGCGGTATACGGCCTCGGCCAGGCAAGCGGGTCGTAACTCGCCCTCGACCTCGAACGCCAAAGCCAGCGTCGCCTCCATCCCGCCCTTTATCGGCACCACCGCCTGCATGGTGGCACGCAGCCTGAGCCGCCGGCCGACACGCACCGGGCTGGTGAACCGGACACTGTTGAGCCCGTAGTTCACCACCAGACGGGTTCCCGTGACGGAAAGAATCTGCGGAATCAGGTACGGGGCCAGCGATAGCGTGTAGTAGCCGTGCGCGATCGTGCACCTGAACGGGGATTCGCGCGCCGCCCGCTCGGGGTCGACGTGGATCCACTGCCGATCGTGCGTGGCGTCGGCGAACCGATCGATCTCGTCCTGCGAGACACTATGCCAGCCAGACGCACCTAGCTCTTCCCCGGCCAGACCGGGCAAGGCGGTCACGTCGACAACGCGCGCCGTCATGGGCGTGTGCGATTCATGGCCCGGGGCCCCGCCCACCGGGGACCCCGGGCACCGATTGCTTTACTCAGCGACGGTTCCAACCGCCTCGGCCGCGCTCGCCGCCACCGCCACCGTAACCGCCACCGCCGCCGCCGCCACCGCCGCCGCCGCGGCCGGTCTGCTCGCGAGCCTCGTTGACGCGCATCGCCCGACCCTTAAGCTCCTTGCCGTCGAACTCCTGAACGGCGCGCTGCGCCTCGCCGGCCGTCGACATTTCGACGAAGCCGAACCCCCGCGACTGGCCCGTGCTACGGTCCATGATCACGGCTGCAGACTCGACAGCGCCGGCCTGGGCGAACAGCTCCTCGAGGTCCTTGGTGGTGACCTCGAACGCGAGGTTCCCGACGTACAATCTCTTACCCATTGTCTAACCCTTCTCCTTGTGACGGACGGCCACTGCGGTCGAGTCCGCTGTACTTCCCGGGGGCGACTCCCCCCCATTCTTCAGGGGCACCCAGAACGCCGGGGGGTGCCTGGACCCGTGGTGACCATCGCTGCGACGCTGCTCCCGCTGTCGCGAGCGTCATGACGCGATGACCATCTGCCGCGGCGAGAAAGAGTATACGGGGCAACGAGGGAACCTGTCAGCCTGTTAGCAGGTCGAGGTGGCGCTGTCGAGCACAATCGAGCCCCCGGGCCTGACGCCCTGTCAGTGGAAAACGAGCGTGACATCGAAGTACATCAGGATCTCGCGATCGCATTCTTTACACACGAGGCGGCTGATCCGGAACCTCCGCAACCCGATCGCACGCGACGTCTCCCCGGTCATCGAGTAATGGCCGCCGCATCGGCAGCGCTGCGCCGCAATCGCGCCATCGATTTCGTCGAAGCCGCCGACCACCAGCGCCCGCTCGAGCGACGCGCCCGGACGCTGCCGCTCGGCACGCCACACCCGCAGGCGCCGCCACCCCAACACTGCCACTGCCGCTACAATAGCCAGGGTAAAGAGCACCCCGGTCATGCCGAATCCGGTCCTTGCTCCCGCGGGCTCAGACACGAGATAGCCCGGTCGATCTGTTCGTGATTCCCCAACATGACCACAATGTCGCCCTGCCGCACTTCCAACTCCGCCGGCGGATTGGCGATCGGCGTACCGTCACGAACGACTGCAATGATCGTTACGCCGGTGGCGTGGCGCAAACCCAGCCCGCCAATGGTCTGCCCGATCCCCGGAGAGCCGGCCGTGACCAGAAAAGTCTCCGTCGTCGTCGCAGCGAGGATCTCGTGGAGCTGATCCAGGGTTTGCCGCGGCAATTGCAGGCCGCGCAGCATGCGGTATCCCTCGCGTCGAATGAGATCGACCTGCAGCGCAATGACATTGCGCGGGACGTGCAAGCAGCGCAGGACATGGGCAAAGATCTCGACCGAGGTCTCGAACTCCTCCGGAATGACCTCGGTGGCGCCGAGGCGCCGCAGCTCGTCGATCTCGTTCTGATAGCGCGTGCGTACGATAATCGGCGCACCCGGATTCGATTGGCGACTCAGCGCCACGATGCGGCGCGTCGCAGCCGGATCGGACACCGCCACAACGACGACACTGGCGTGCTCGACACCCGCCTGGTGCAGCACCTCCAAACGCGACGCATCCCCGAATACGACGCTGCCCCCTCCCCGCCGCGCCGCCTGGACCCGGTCCGGATTAAGCTCGAGGACCGCAAAACGGATGCCCGTCTCCCGCAGCACCCGCGCGAGGTTCTCGCCGTTGAGTCCGTAGCCGACGATAACCACGTGCCCACGCCGACTCTCCGGCACCGGCTTTCCGAACGCCGGGGCGCGCAGCAGCGCGCCCAGAGCGTTCGCCACCGCCGGCGCGCCGCCGATAAGGAACGGGGCCGCCACCATCGTGAGCGCCACGACCGTTACCAGCATCTCGTACTCGGTCGGCGACACGAGGTCCATCGGACGAGCGAATTGCAACAGGACGAAAGCGACCTCGCCGACCTCGGCGAGAGTCAGCGCTGCAGCAACCGCGACCCGCACCGAGCGCGCAAAAGGCAGCGCGACGGCGAAGGCCACGATCGCTTTGAACACGACGATGCCGGTTGCCGCGCCGAGTAACGCGGGCCAGTGCTCGCGCAACGTCGCCATCTGCACGAGCATACCGACCGAAATGAAGAAGACGCTGTTCAGGGCGTCGCGAAACGGCAGGATCTCCGCCAACGCCTGATGACTGTACTCCGACTCCGACAGCACCAGTCCGGCGGCAAGCGCACCAAGTGCGACCGACAACCCCAGTGCGTCCGCCACCCATGCGGTGCCAAGGGCGCACAGCACCACCGTGCCCGCGAACAACTCCCGGCTCTGCAGCGCCACGACCTGCCGAAACACCCACGGCACGATGACCACTGCAAGCAGGATCGTCGCCGCCACCGCAACCGTTGCCTTGGCCAGCACAAAGGCCACCGTCGCGAACGAACCGGCCTCCGGATCCGCCAGCACCCGGGTGATCAAGACCATCGGCACGAGCGCAAGATCCTGAATCAACGCAATGCCGGAAACCAACCTCCCGTGCGGGGCGTTCAGTTCGCCGCGCTCTCCGAGGACCTTCATGATAATGGCGGTGCTGGAGTGCGTGACAACGAAGCCCCCGAAGACCGCCACCGCGGGCCGTGCCCCGGCGAGAATGCCGATGCCCGCAGCCAACGCCGTCGTCACGACGACTTGCAGCACCCCCGACCATACCAGGACGCGCCGCATACGGACCAGCTCGTCGAACGACAACTCGAGCCCGGCAACAAACAACAACAACGCCACGCCCATCTCTGCCAAACTGGTGACATCGTCACTGTGCTGGATGATCCCGACCCCGTTCGGACCGATGACCACGCCCGCCAGCAGGAAGCCCACGATCGACGGAAACCGCAGTCGGTGAAACAGCGCGACGATCGGCAGTCCGGCCGCCAACAGCACGACCAGGTTGCGCAGGAGAGACGCTTCACCCATACGAGTACTCAGCGACGGCCGCTCAGGCGTCCCGCCCCACCGCCTCCGGCAGTCGCAAACCGTCTCGCTCGAGCAACGCCGCGAGATCGACGGCGATGCGGCGGGCCAGCCACGGTCCCTCGTAGATCATGCCCGTATAAACCTGCACCAGCGATGCGCCGGCGCGGATCTTCGCATAAGCGTCGGCACCCGAGGCGACGCCGCCAACGCCGACGATCGGCAGGTCGGGCCCCGCGTGCCGGCGCAGCACACGCACGACGGCCGTGGCCCGGTCGCGCAACGGCTCCCCGCTCAACCCTCCCGCCTCGTCGATCCGGGTCCGCAACCCGGGACGCGCCACCGTGGTGTTCGTCGCGACGAATCCGGCCACTCCGGCTGACCGCGCCAGTGCGACGATCGCGCCGAGAGCATCGTCGGAAAGATCGGGGGCGACTTTGAGAAGTACCGGTCGCGGCGGCCTTACCGCCGCCGCATTCGCTGCCTGCACGGCCTCCAGCAAAGGCCGGAGCCTCGCCTCCTCCTGCAGATCGCGGAGACCCGGCGTATTCGGAGAGCTGACGTTGAGCGCCAGATAGCTGGCGAATCCGGCGAGCTGTCGCACGCCCTCGACGTAGTCGCCGGCCGCCGCCTCCAGCGGAGTCACGCGCGACTTGCCCAGATTGATGCCCAGCGGAACCACCGGCGCAAGCCTTGCCGTCAGCGTCGCAAGCCGAGCGGACACTGCCGCCGCCCCCGCACTGTTGAACCCCAGCCGATTGATCAGGGCGGCGTCGGCAGTCAAACGGAAGAGCCGCGGCGGAGGATTGCCCGACTGCGCCAGCGCGGTCACCGTCCCCAATTCGGCGAACCCGAACCCGAACAACGGCCAGACGTGCGGTGCCGCCGCGTTTTTGTCGAAACCTGCCGCCAGACCCACCGGGTTGGCAAAGTCGACCCCCCACAACCGCTGCGCCAGCAGCGGATGCGACCATGGCCGGGGCGCCCAGCGAAGGGTTGAAAACAATGCCTCGAGCAGCCCCACCGCGGCCAGAGCGCCGCGGTGGGCGCGTTCCGGGTCGAGCCGAAAGAGCAGTGGGCGCAACGCCTTGTACCGCATCGGGATCACTTCACGACCTTGCAAGGCAAAGCGACAACCGCCTCTCGCCTCGCATCGGATCGTTCGCGACACCGCCGGATCGCGGCGCAAAGGAACCCGATCGAGGACACTGCCCAGCCTCTTCTACGCCCGGGCGCGGGCTGCGCGCTCCGTGCCTTCCTGACAGCTTCGGCAAACCGCTACGCGTCCGGCACGTCGGAAGGCGTCACCGCGGTCGCCGCGGCACGGTCCGCACAAACGGCTGTGGCGGCGTGCATCCCGGCAAGCCGACCCAGTCCGAAGGCACACAACAGACCGGTGCCGAGCAGGTATCCGTCCCCGCCGGGTCCCGCCAACCCGCCGCCTGCGCTGCCGCCGGCGTAGAGGTTGGGCACCGGCGTGCCGTCGGGTCTGAGTACGCGCGCGTCGGTGTCGACGACCAGCCCCCCCTGCGTCGCGAACAGGGCGGGGCTCACGCGGATACCGTGCAGCGGCGGTTCGAGCCCGGAACCTAATTGCGTCCGCCCGAACGAGTCGTTACCCGCCCGGCAGGCGTCGTTGTATGCGGCAACCGTTTTCACCAGAGCCTCGGCGCCGATTTGGAACTGCGCGGCAAGCCCGGCCGCGTCCTCGGCGCGCCGCACCGCCCGCGGAGCGATGCGATGGGCGAAGTAAGCGTCGGCACCGCAGGCTTCCTTGAGAGTGGCGGACCCAAAGATCACGTACGCGATTCGACCCGGCTGGGAGCAGATCGCCGGTACCGCCGAGGCCGGGGCCGACATCTCGTTCATGAAGCGCTCGCCGAGCTGATTCACCAGGATTGCGCCGGCGCCGAACACATCCCACGGCACCGGTAGGTTGGCTCCGACCGTGGCGTACGGATGCGCGTAGTAAGCACCCATGTCACGCTGCGCCGCGCCGGCGTCGCCACCCCAGAGGACGGCATCGCCCGTGCTCGTGGCGGCCCCCGCGTACGTTAACGAGGCGGCCTCGGCAACGTGTTGCGCAACCAGCGTCGAGTTGGCCCCGAACCCGTCGGTGGCCAGCAAGAGTTTGTGGCAGCGGACGTTCGTCGCGCTGCGCTTCGGCGACTTGATCTGGACGCCGAGAACGCCGCCGTCGACGTCGGTCCAGAGGTGCAGCACCGGGGTCACGAGCCGCAGCCTGGCCCCGCGACGGATGGCCTGCCCCGCCATCGCCTCCACCATCGCCTGCCCGTTGCGGTCGCCGGGCGCGTGCAAGCGCGGGCGCCGATGTCCCGGATCGCCCGCCAGCCGGAGCAAGGTCAGATCGAGTCCGACGCCGTCCGTCAGCCAGTCCACCAGCTCTCCAGACAGCTCGCACAGCCGTCGCGTCAACGCCGGGTCGCTGCGCCGGCCGTTGCGCGCCATGATGTCGGCGTAGAAGTCGTCGGCACTATCCGTAATCCCGGCCTCACGCTGGAGGCGGGAGCCCGCCGCCGCCAGACAGCCGCCGCCGAGTGCCGTGGTGCCGCCGGGCTCCCTGGCGCGCTCCCAGACCGTCACCCGCAGCCTGTTGCCGGAGGCGGCATGGGCGGCGGCCAGCCCGCAGGCCCCCGCGCCCACGACGCCGATGTCGACTTCCTCGTTCCATCGCAGTCCCGCAGGTGTTACCGGCATGGCCGCGAGACATAGCAAAAGGGGCGCTCCTGTGGGAGCGCGAACTACGATTCCTACTCCAAGTCCTTCAGGCCGGTCCGCGGGGCACCGACGAGACAGACCATCTTCCCCTCCGGCGCTTTGTTCTCGTACATGCGCTGGTGGCACTGCGGTATCTTGTCGAAGGGAACCGTTTCAGCGAGGCACGGATCGATCTTGCCCGCCAGCACCAGGTCATTGAACGCATAGGCCTGATCGTCGTTGGCGAAGTGCGATCCCTGAAAGCGCTTCTGGCGCATCCAGAGATAACGCAGGTCGACCACCGCGTTGTAACCGGAGGTGCCGGCGCAGATAACCACCATCCCGCCGGTGTCGCAGACGAAGATCGACGTCGGAACCGTGTCTTCGCCGGGGTGTTCAAAGACGATGCGCGGACTGCGTTTCTCGCCCAGAATGTCCCAGATGGCCTTTCCGAAGGCGCGACATCCGGCGGTCCACTTGTTGTAAGCCTCGGTGTCCTTCCAGTGCGGCATCATACCCCAGTGGTCGAACTTCTTGCGGTTGATGACGCCCTTGGCCCCCAGCTTCATGCAGAAGTCGATCTTGCGGTCGTCGCCCACCACCCCGACGGGGATGCCTCCCTGGGCCTTAACGATCTGCGTTGCCATGCAGCCGAGGCCGCCCGAGGCGCCCCAGATGAGGACCACGTCGTTCGGCTGCACCGTGTGGGGCGGCCACGCCATCAGCATGCGGTAGGCCGTGGCCCCGACCAGCGTGGGCGCAGCGGCCTCCTCCCACGTAAGGTGCCTGGCCTTCGGCATGCACTGATGCGCCTGTACCCTGGCGAACTGCGCGAAACTACCCCAACTCGTCTCGTACGCCCAGATCTTATAGGAGGGGTCGAACATCGGATCGGTGCCGTTCTTCACCGCCGGGCAGTCGGCGTCCCAGGTCCCACAATGGACGACAACATGGTCGCCGACCTTGATGTTCTTCACGTCCTTGCCGACCGCGTAGACAATCCCCGATGCGTCGCTGCCGCCGATGTGGAACGGCGTCGGGTCGTAGCCCGACTTGTTGCGGGCCGCGATGACGTTCACGGGCGTACCGAGCGCCGCCCATACGTTGTTGAAGTTCACGCCTGCCGCCATCACGAAGACCAACGCCTCGTCCGGCTTGATGCTCGGAACGTCGATCTTCTCGACCTGGATCGACCTTGCGGGCTCTCCGAAACGCTCCGGCCGCACGACCTGGGCATACATCTGTTTCGGTATCTGGCCGACCGGCGGGCGTTCCCCGATCTCGTAGATGTCCTTGACGCTCATGTGTTGCCCTCCGCTAACTTGTCTTTCCGGCCGGGCCGGGGCCCGCCGCAACTCTGACGACGCGGGCCGGGTGTTCTTATTCCCGAAGCTGACGGTGAAAACAATTCCGGCCCGGTCAATCCGGCGTTACCGAGACCTTGATCGACCCGGCGCGTTTGTCGCCGGCGAGGGCGAAGCCGCGGGCGATGTCCCTCAGCGGCACGCGATGCGTGATCAGTTTCCGGTAACGCTCGGGCTCGGCACCGAGCAGGTGCAGGGCAATTTCGAAGTCGGCACGCGGGTCCGGACGCCCGTAAGTGAGCGAGCCGACGATGCGCACCTCCTTCATGAGGAGGAACAACGCGTTCAGCGACGGCATAGTCGAGAACACCCCGAGCACCGCCACGGTACCGCCCGGTCGCACGTGCTGCACGGCTTCGTTGATGGTGTCGGCGGCGCCGCCGACCGTCTCGATGACCACGTCGACGGGGTGCTCGGTGGTCGCAGCCGCCAGTGCGGTGGCGTCGGCCGGATCGGTAAACACCCGGCTGGCACCCATCGCCACGGCGGCACCGGCCTGGTGCGAATGACGCACGGTCGCCCACACCTCGGCCGCCCCCGCCGCCCGCGCGGCGGCCACGGCGAGCAGCCCGATGGTGCCGCCCCCGAGAATCAGGACGCGGTGCCCGAAGCGGACCGGCGCCAGACGCACAGCGTGCACGGTAACCGCCAGCGGTTCGGTCAACGCCCCGACCTCGCAATCGACTCCGGCGGGCAGCGGAAAGGCGGCATATGCCGGTACGCGCACGAACTCGGCAAACCCGCCGTCGACCATGGCACCGAGGATCTGAAAATGGCGGCAGAGCTGATAATCGCCGGTGCGGCAGTAGACGCACTCCCGGCACACCACCAGCGGCTCGACGGCTACGCGGTCGCCAGGGCGCAAGGCAGCACCCTGCCCGACTTCGTACACCTCGCCGCTAATCTCGTGGCCGGGGCACACCGAGGGCGGGGGCAGCGCCCCGTGGAAGAAGTGCAAGTCGCTGCCGCAGATGCCGCAGCTACGCACCCGCACGACGACCTCGCCCGGCCCCGGAACCGGCTCCACCACCTGGCGCACATCGAGTCGCCCGGGTGCGTCACAAAACGCCGCTAACATCGATTGCTTCCCTCCTTTCCGGCTGCTGCGGTCGCTGCCCGTTCCCGTCAGAGCCGCCACATGGCCGCCCCGCTGTCAAACCGGTCGGGCGATACCCTTCGGCGCGGCTTCTCGAATGGTGGCACCGGGTCCTTACCGGCATCTCACCGGGGCTAGATCGCCGCGCGGGCGCGGTGCTCACGCGCCACCATATCCGCGACCTTCACCCCCGAGTCCGCCGCCTGATGCGTACCGCATCCATATCCCCCGGCGTCGCAACCCACGACGTAAAGGCCGCGCACGGGGGTCCGCGCCGCCGGCTTGTGCCGGCCGCACTGCCCGACGATCTGCGCCAGACCGATGCACTCCCCACCCTGTCCGGCCACCGCGCGGTCCCGCGTGAGCGCCGCAACGTCGCCGCCCACGTAACGGTCAACCCCGGTGATGCAACCGTCTATGCCCGGCCACAGGTGCCGCACGGTCGCATCGAGGCGATCGAGGAGCGCTTCGGCGTGAGCAAAGTCGGGGTCGGGAGTGCAAATGGTCCCGACCAACGCGCACTGCTTGCCGTCCGGCGCCAGACTCCGGTCGTACACCGCCGGGACGACGTTGAACACCAACGGATGCTCCGGAAACTTGCCTGCCTTGATCTCGGCCAGTCGCGCCGCATCCAGGTAGTTGTCGTCGGAGAAGGCAATGTACATGCCCTGCTCGAAAAACGGGCGATCGAGGAAATAGCGCAGGCCGACGATCGCCCACGACGGAACGAGTTCCCGCACTCGCGCCACGTACCCGCGGTCGAAATGCTCCTCCCCCGCCAGCCGCAGCACCGTGGGCTGAATGCCCGCGTTACTAACGACGATCGGCGCCGCGAAGGTTCCCCGCTCGGTGATCACACCGGCGACCGCCCCGTCGCGTATGTCGATGCCCGTGACCCGCGTGCGCAGCAGGACACGACCGCCGAAGCGCTCGACGGCCCCGCAGAACACCTCGGCCATGCGTCCGTAACCGCCCCCGTGATAGCGGCCTGCCCCGCCGCGCACGAAATCCTGCAACGTGCGCACGGCCTCGCCGGCGGCAACGAGGTCCAGCGGCACAACGAAGACGATGTTGGCCCACATGCCCCAGTAGCTGATCAAGCTCTGCGGCAGACGATAACGTCCAAGGAGGTCGGCGAACGACAGGTCGTCGAGCGCGTCGATCTCGGCGGGGGACATGGCCATCAGATCCGCCAGCACGCGCGTCGCCTCGCCGAACTCTTCGTCCGTGAGCGCCAGCAGCGCCGGCAGCGCCATCGGGTCGATGTCTTCCGGACGCGCCGAGCCGACGCTGGTCGCCCAGGCGCCGTCGGCGCGCCGGTACATCAGCGCGCTCTTCGCCTTCGGCGTCAGGATCTCGACCGCATCTGCCATCCCGAGTTCGTCCAGTACGCGCGCGAACTGCGAGCCGAGCGACGGCCCACCCACGATCGGCCACAACTCGTAGCTGAATCCCCGCTTCGACAGCGTCATGGCCTTGCCCCCGGGCACCGAGTTCTTGTCGACGATCAGCACCCGCAAACCGCGCCGCGCCAGCAGCGCCCCGCACGTCGCGCCGCCGATGCCCGCTCCGATTACAATCGCGTCGTAACGCTCCGCCGTCGCCTCCATCGGCGCCTCGCCACCCGGTCGCACCTTCGCCCCGCTCACTCGCGGGCCGCCAGCCAGCGCTCCGCATCGATGGCCGCCATGCACCCGGAGCCGGCTGCCGTCACCGCCTGCCGGTAGACATGGTCCTGCACGTCGCCGCAGGCGAATACCCCCTCGACATTGGTCGACGTCGAGCCGCTTCGCGTGACGATGTAACCGCTGGCGTCGGTTTCGAGCTGGCCGGCGAAGAGCTGCGTGTTGGGCTGATGCCCGATGGCCATGAACACGCCGTCACAGGCCATCTCCTGAGTCGCACCCGTCTTGACGTTCTTCAATCGGACGCCGGTGACCCCGCGATCGTCGGCGGTGCCGAGGATTTCGTCGATGGTACTGTCCCAGACGAAGGATATCCGGGGGTTCTTGAAGGCGCGCTCCTGCATGATCTTCGAGGCCCGGAGCTGATCGCGGCGGTGAACGATGGTTACCGCGCTGGCGAATTTGGTGAGAAACGTCGCCTCCTCCATCGCCGTGTCCCCACCGCCCACCACGAGCACCTTCTTGTCCTTGAAGAAGAACCCATCACAGGTGGCGCAGGCCGACACGCCATGGCCCATCAGGCGCTTTTCCGACGGGATATCGAGGAGCTTCGCCGAGGCGCCCGTGGCGACGATCAGGGCGTCGCAGGTGTGGGCGCCATCCCGGCCGAGGTCCACCCGGAACGGATGCTGCCCGAGATCGACCCCGGTCACCTCGCCGTACAGAAACTGCGTGCCGAAGCGCTGCGCCTGCTTCTTGAACAATTCCATCATCTCGGGGCCGAGCAAACCGTCCGGGAAGCCGGGATAGTTTTCGACCTCGGTCGTGATAGTAAGCTGCCCACCGGGCTGCATGCCCTCGATAACCACGGGCGCGAGGTTGGCCCGCGCAGCGTACAGTGCGGCTGTGAGGCCGGCCGGCCCCGAACCTATGATGAGGACTTTGTAATGGCTCATGGACGGGACTTGTAATGGCACGGCCGCGCTCTGGCAAGGCAACTCCGCGCCTATCGCATCTTGACGCACAGGGACGGGCCCGTATGGTCGACGTGACCGCGAAGACCCCGACGGTGCGCGAGGCGGTGGCTCGCGGCGCCGTGCGTATGCGGCCGGAAACCCTCGATCTCATTCGCGGCGGCAACCTCCCCAAGGGCGAGGTGCTCGCGGTGGCGAGGGTGGCCGGCATCATGGCCGCCAAGCGGACCGCCGAGTGGATTCCCATGTGCCACCCGCTGCCCATTCACGTCGCGGCGATCGACTTCAGGGAGATCGGGCCCGACCTCCTCGAGATCGAGGCCCGGGTGAGCGTCGAGGCGCGTACCGGCGTCGAGATGGAGGCCCTGACCGCAGTCAGCGCCGCGGCGCTGACCGTCTACGACATGTGCAAGGCGGTCGATCGGGAGATGATCGTCGGCGACATCCGGCTGATGCAAAAGCGCGGCGGGCGCAGCGGAGAATGGCGGCGGGGCGGGCACCTGACAGCCGGCAGCAAGCGGCGGGTGCGGCGTGGACTCGATACGGTTTGAGTTGTCGGAGATCGATTCATGGGAATGCCTCAGGCGGGGCGGCGGCGGGAACAACGAGACCCCACCCCTCTAAACCGGCGGGCAGCGGAAAACCGGCAAGTCATCCGGCCCGAACCCCGGGACTCGAAACCGAGTCCCTGCCCCCATCTCCCCAATTGCGCCGGCTGTCGTTTCATCGGGCGTCCGTACGGGGAGCAACTCGGCGCCAAGCGCGCGGCGGTGAGCGAGGCACTGGCCCACCATCCGACGCTGGCCCGGATCGAGGTGCCCCCGGTCGTCCCTTCGCCCCGCGCCTTCGGCTACCGCAATCAGGCGAAGCTCGTCGTGCGCCAGGCTCGACGTGGGCTCCTCGTCGGCCTCTACCGGCCGGGCACGCACCAGGTGGTCGACATCCGTGCCTGCCCGGTTCATCATCCGCTCATTGCCACGGTGCTAGCCGCCTTCATCGAAGCGGCGGAGCGACTGGCAATCCAGGCCTACGACGAGCGCACGCAGGGCGGCGACCTGCGCTACATGGTGGTGCGCGTCAGCCACTGGGCGAAGACCGCGCAGGTCATTCTGGTCACCCGCACCCACACGCTGCCGCACCGGCGCGAGCTTGTGCGCGCCCTGCAGCGCGTCCGCGGCGTCGCCAGCGTCGTACAGAACGTCAACCCCGACCCGGGCAACGTCATCCTCGGCTCGGAATACGTGCCGTTGACCGCGGAGACCGCGCTGCAAGAACGCATCGGCGGTCTGAAACTGAAGACTCGCGCCGGGGCGTTCCTGCAGGCCAACGTGCCCGCGGCGCGCAAGCTCTACGAACTGGCGCTGGCGTGGGCGAACCCCGGCCCCGAGGATTACTGCCTCGATGTCTATTGCGGCATCGGGGCAACCACGTTGTTCCTGGCCGGCGGCAGCCGACTGGCGCTTGGAATAGAGGAGTCGCCGATCGCTGTCGCGGATGCCACCGTCAATGCCCGGCTCAACGGCTTCCATAACGTGCGGTTCATGAGCGGCGATGCCGAGTCGGCGCTGCCTGCCGCGGCAACACGCCTGCCGCGAGTGGACATCATTCTGCTCAACCCGCCGCGTAAAGGAGCCACCGAAACGGTACGCGCGGCCATTGTGGAGTGCCGTCCACGCCGTATCGTCTACGTATCGTGCGCACCCGACACACTGGCCCGTGACCTCGACTGGTTCGCCGCCCGGGGCTACCCGTGCACGCGCCTGCAGCCGTTCGACTTCATGCCGCAGACGGAACACGTCGAGTGTGTCGCGTTGTTGGAACCGGACCCGGCGTAGAGGGCCGCAAGCCGCGGCAGCCGCCGCCTTCCTTTTGACCTTCGGTCCCCCCTCCGTTATCCCATCCGCATGGCGATTCCGGTGCTCGACCTGCGCGCGCAGCACGACAGCCTGCGGGCCGAGATCGAAGCGGCCCTGCGCCGCCTCGTCGACACGTCGGCGTTCGTCGGCGGGTCCGAAGTAGCCTCCTTCGAGCGCGAGTTCGCAGCCTACTGCGAGGCCCCCCATGCCGTTGGCGTGGCCAATGGCACCGACGCGCTGGCGCTGGCATTGCGGGCGCTCGGCGTCGGTCCGGGTTCGGCGGTGGCGGTGCCGGCGTTTACCTTTGCCGCCACGGCTGAAGCCGTGTGTCATGCTGGCGCCCGGCCGCTGTTCGTGGACATCGATCCCCGGACGTTCGCCATCGACCCCGACGCCCTGCGGCGGTCCGCACACAAGGTGTCGTCGCCGGTGCGCGCGATAATCCCGGTGCATCTATACGGCCACCCCGCCCCGATGGAGGAAGTCGGCGCCCTGGCCACGAAAATCGGTGCGCACGTCGTGGAAGATGCCGCTCAGGCGCACGGGGCGCGATATCGCGGGCGACGCGTCGGCGCGCTCGGTGACGCTGCGGCGTTCAGCTTCTACCCAACCAAGAACCTCGGGGCGCTCGGCGACGCGGGCGCGGTGACCTGCGTCGACGCGGCGCTTGCCGAACGCATCCGGGTCCTGCGCGACCACGGGCAGAGCGCCAAGTACGTGCACGCCGTGATCGGGTACAACTCGCGACTCGACGCGGTGCAGGCGGCGGTGTTGCGCATCAAGTTGCGCCATCTGGACGCCTGGAACGAGCGGCGGCGCGCTCTGGCGGCGGCGTACGTCAGGGCTCTGGGCGACCTGCCGGAAATCGAATTGCCGGCGGCAAGGCCCGACCGCGAACCCGTCTATCATCTCTTCGTCTTGCGCTGCCGCCGGCGGGACGCTCTGCGCGTACATCTCGATGCCGCCGGAATCGGCACGAGCGTGCACTACCCGATTCCGTTGCACGAGCAGACGGCATTCGCCGCGGCGGGGCTGGTTGCGGAGGCCTGCCCGGGGGCCGCCGAAGCGGCTCGCACGGTGCTGGCGTTGCCGCTCTATCCGGAGTTGACGGCGGCGCAGGTGGACATCGTGGCAGCGGCGGTGCGCCAGTGGGCGACGGGACGCGCGGCGGCGTCCGTGGCGGTGTCGGCATGAGTACGGCGCTGTCGCGGCGGGCAACTGCGTTGCTGCGCCGCTTTCCGAAGGTGCGCGTGCTGGTGGTCGGAGATCTGATGCTCGATCAGTTCATCTGGGGCCGCGTCGAGCGTATCTCCCCCGAGGCTCCGGTCCCGGTCGTGCAGGTGACCGGCGAGAGCTTCCATCTCGGCGGCGCGGCCAACGTCGCGAACAACATCCGCGCTCTCGGTGGCGCGGTAACCGTCTGCGGAATGGTCGGACGCGACGCCGCGGGGCGCCGTATCGTCGAGGAGCTGACGCGGGTCGGCGCCGGCACCGCCGGTGTGATGGCGTCGCGCACCGCCGTAACCATCCGCAAGACCCGGATCATTGCGCACAACCAGCAGGTGGTTCGGTTCGACCGCGAGGACACCGATCGCAGCCGCGGGGCGGGCGCGCCGATCATCCGCTTCCTGGACACGCGCGCCAGGCGGTTTCACGGCGTTGTGGTTTCGGACTACGGCAAGGGGGCCGTCACGCCCGAACTGCTGGCGGCCCTCGCGGCGCTGCGGGCGCGTCACGGCTTCCATCTGGTGGTCGACCCGAAGCGGCCGAGCTTCGCGCACTACAAAGGCATCACGCTGGCAACGCCGAACATCCACGAAGCGGCGGAAGCCGCCGGTATCGAGATCCACGACGAGGCAAGCCTGCGCACGGCAGGGTTGCGGCTGTTGGAGCGCTGGGAAGCGGAGGCGATTCTGATCACCCGTGGCGAGCACGGCATGACACTGGTGCGCCCGCGGGCCGCCCTGCGGCACTACCCGACCGTTGCCCGGCAGGTCTTCGACGTCACGGGCGCCGGCGATACCGTGGTGGCGACGTGCGCGCTGAGCCTGGCAGCGGGTGGAGATTGGGACGAAGCGGCGTTTCTTGCGAATCACGCCGCCGGAGTCGTAGTGGGCAAGGTCGGAACGGCCACGGCGAGCGCCGCGGAGCTGCGCCGTGCGGTGACCGCAGAGGAGGGTGCCTGACGAGGGCACCGACCGTCGGCCGTGGCAAGTCCCAACGGAACGATGAGTCGGGGTGGAGGTTCCGCAGTCGGGACCGATTCTAAGTTGAAGGATCTTCAGGGAGAGCGCATGCGGAGCATGACAGGATTCGGGCAGGCAACGTGGCAGGGCGAGGGCGCCAAGATCAACGTCGAGATTCGCAGCGTCAATCAGCGGTTTCTCGAAGTACGAATGAACCTGCCGCGCGAATACGCCGCGGCGGAGCAACAACTGCGACAGTCGGTGCAGGAGGCCGTGGCGCGCGGCAAGGTCGAGGTCACGATAACGCGTTCGGGGCTGCAGGACGGCGAGTACGTGGTCGACGTCAACGAATCGTTGGCGCGCGCCTACGTGGACGCCTGGCGCCGCTTACAGCGCAAGCTGAACCTGCCGGGAACCGTGGCGATCGAGGCGCTGCTCGGCCGCCCCGAGGTGGTGCGGGTCGTCGAGCGACGCGGGGAACTCACCGCCGAGATCGAGCACGTCGAAAAGGTTCTGGGTCGCGCTCTGGACAGCTTCGGGCGGGCGCGCGAAAAGGAAGGGCGGGCGCTGGCCCGGGACATGCAACGGCGCGTCGCGCACCTGGCGCGGCTGGTGAAACGGATGCACGCCCGGGTCGGGGCCGCCGCCGCCGATGCGGCCGCCCGACTACGGCAGCGCATCGAGAGCGTCGCCGCCGGCGTCAACGTCAGCCCCGAACGGCTAGCGCAGGAAATCGCCGTCATCGCCTCCCGCGCCGATGTGACCGAGGAACTCGTCCGCCTGGACAGTCATGTTACCGCGATGCGCGACACGTTCGGCACCGCCGAGCCGGTGGGCAAGCGGCTCGACTTCCTGCTGCAGGAAGTCCATCGCGAGGTGAACACGGTGGCCTCGAAGAGCAACGATCTGGAGATCACCAACCTGTCGATCGAGGCGCGCGGCGAAATCGAGAAGCTCAGGGAACAGGTGCAGAACGTGGAATGAGGCGTGGGGAGGGAGCGCCGCCGGGCGCTCCTGGCAGCCCGGAATTACGCGGATCGTCTTCGGTCTAGCCAACTTCGGCTGGTGCGACCCCGATCCCGGCGGTTTCAAGCATCGTCGGAACGGCGAGTCGATCGGGAAGCTGAGCCCGAGATGATCGAGGAGGATGGCTGTTCGCGCTCGGGACGCACCACGCAGCGCAGCCGCAGCTCCCGCCGCTCCGTGGCCGGCGGCAGGACGATGTCGGCGGACTGGATGCGTGGCTGACGTCAATTACTTTCCCCAAGCGGCCAACGTGCGCGGAGCGCACGTTCCACCCGAGACTTACGCGGGCGCTCGGGCGGGGACGATCCGGGACATCGGCTTCGTTACCGCCGCCGGCGGCGAGCTTTACAGCCGTACCGTCACACCGCGCGCGGCGAGATACCGCTTGCACTCGATCACCGTGTACTCGCGGTAGTGGAAGATCGACGCCGCCAGCGCCGCCGTGGCGCCGCCCAGGGTCAGGCCCTCGTAAATGTGATCGAGCGTACCCACCCCGCCCGACGCAATCACCGGCACGCCGACCGCGTCGGCGACGGCGCGCGTCAACGCCAGATCGTAGCCCTCCTTAGTGCCGTCGCGGTCCATGCTCGTCAGCAGGATCTCCCCGGCCCCGTAGGCGGCCATCCGGCGCGCCCACTCGACCGCATCGAGCCCTACCGGCGTGCGCCCGCCGTGCGTGTACACCTCCCAACCCGAAGAGGTCTTGCTCCCCCGTTTCGCATCGATCGCCACGACCACGCACTGACTGCCGAACTTCTCCGCCGCCGCACGCACGAAGTCGGGGTTGTGTACCGCCGCCGTGTTGATCGATACCTTGTCCGCCCCCGCGTTCAGCAACGCCCGCACGTCCGACAACTCGCGCACGCCGCCGCCGACCGTCAACGGCATGAACACCGTCTCCGCAGTTCGCGCCACGACATCGAGAATGATGCCGCGCCGCTCGTGCGAGGCCGTGATGTCGAGGAACGTCAACTCGTCCGCCCCCTCCTCGTCGTAACGCTGCGCAACCTCCACCGGATCGCCCGCGTCGCGCAAGCCGACGAAGTTCACGCCCTTGACGACCCGCCCGTCCTTGACGTCGAGACAGGGGATTATGCGCTTGGCGAGCATTGGGTACTCAGTGGTCCGTGGTCGGTGGTCGGTGGTTAGGTTTGTGGGGTTTGCGGAGGGGCGCTGCGGCTGGTGCGGATTGCCTCTCGCAGCGAGACGGCGCCCGAGTAGAGGGCTTTGCCGACGATCACCGCGTCGAGGTTGACCAGACGCGTTGCTGTGAGGGCTGCAATGTCGGCCAGCGAACCGACACCGCCCGAGGCTGTCACCGGAACGTCGACCTCCCGGGCGAGCGCCTCCGTGGCAGCCACATTGACCCCCTCCTCCGTGCCGTCGCGGCTGATGTCGGTGTAGATGATGCGGCAGGCGCCGTCAGCCGCCGCGCGGCGGGCCAACTCCGCCGCCGTCGTCGCGCTGGTTTTCGTCCAGCCCTGCACGGCGACGCGTCCGTCACGGGCGTCGATGCCGACCGCAATACGCCCTGGAAAGCGCCGGCACGCCTCGGCGACAATCTCCGGGTGCGTCAGTGCCGCGGTACCGAAGATCACCCGGTCGACCCCGCTGGCAAGCAAAGCCTCGGCCCGCCCCACCGTGCGCACGCCGCCGCCGACCTCGATCGAAATCGGCAGCGCCCGACACAACGCGGCAATCGCCGCGCCGTTGACCGGCTCGCCGGCGACTGCACCGTCCAGATCGACGACGTGGAGGTACTCGGCGCCCTCCGACACCCACCGCTCGCCCATGGCCACCGGGTCGTCACCGTAGACGGTTTCCGCGTTCAGATCGCCGCGCAACAACCGTACGCAGCGTCCAGCTTTGAGGTCAATGGCGGGAACGATCAGCATCATGGGCAGAAGGGGCGAAGGCGACGAATTACCAGTAAAGAATAGAGGGTGAACAATACAGTGGGAATGAAGAAAGCGGAACGGGAAATGAAGAAGGAACCGAGACCGTCGCGCCGGTGGCGGTCCCGCATCCTCCCCATCCACCCCGAAGCGGGGCCACACCCCAACGCCGCCCCCAAAAAGCCCGAAGGGATTCGTTCGAGTAGCCGGAGGCTTGAGCCTCCGGCGGGGCGTCCCCGGCGGCCCCCCGCCGGCCGGAAACTCAAGGCACTCCCGGCCGGAGGCTCAAGCCTCCGGCTACTCCCACCAAGCCCTGGCGGGCTCATCTTCCGCATCTATCCTCGGCGGTCCGGTTACGTAATATGGAGTCGTGGCCGCCCCAACGCCGCCCCCAAAAAGCCCGAAGGGATTCGTTCGAGTAGCCGGAGGCTTGAGCCTCCGGCGGGGCGTCCCCGGCAACTGTCCTCACGGGTCGATGTTAAGGGTCTCCTTCCGAGAGCCGATGTGGTTACGCCCGTCGTTGTCCATCAGCGCGACACCGAAGACGTACGCATTTCCGGGCGTAAACCGTGCATCATCGTCGTGGCCTGTGTCGAGCAGGCGGACCATGAGAACGCGGTAGTTGGTCCGCGTCACGTCGACTACGAGCTCGTACTCGACGTTCGACTGCGTCACGATGTCGGCGGCGCTGCCCGTCGGGGGCTTCAAGTAGTAGCCGGGCACGCCGGACATCCCGCGCAGCCGTGCCAACAGGTCGGTCTTCTCCTGCTCCGTCAGGCTGGCGAAAGCTGCTGCGCCGGGATGCGACGACGCCGCGATATCCTCCCCGAGCTCCGCGCGCGAGCGGCGGGTGAACTCCACCTTGTTGAGTGCCGTGGCAAAGCCGCCTTGTCCCACGTTTCCGTGACACCCGGCGCACTTCGCCCCGTAAGTGGTATCGCCGAGGGCGGCGTTTCCTTCGAAGGGCATGCGAAAACCGTCGAGGATTACGTATGCCGGATCCAGCGCCAGCTCGTGACCGTCCCAGCGTACAAACACCTGGGGGGTGCCGTCCCATTCAGTCGCCGGGCCGGAGCGATCGTTACCTCCCGAGGGCCGGTTGCGCTGCTCGATGCCGGTGCCAGCGTCATCCGTGCGGCCACGGTCGGGTGCGGACACCTGGTCGGCGACGTGACCCAGCGGTTCGGAACGCGACGCCTTCCAATGCCAGATGTCGACCTTGCCGGTTTGCGGGCGCATGTCGAGGCCCGCGGTACCGACGACGTGACATGATGCCGCGCAGCCGGCGTTGGCAAAGGTGCCGAACTCGCTCTCCGCCGACTCGATCTCGAAAGCCAATCCGATCTTGTCGTCGTTGAGCTGCGACGTCCACGCGGCAGCCGACTCGCCGGCCTTCAGTGGGTCGGCCGGCCCATTAAAGAGCCAGCGCCGCCGATCCCGGTTGAAGCTGCGGTCATTCCACTCGGCAAGAATGTACAGCTTCGTGCCATCGTGAACGGCCCGTAGTTTCAGGCCAGCCGGCTGGCCATCGTTGAAGTCGGCGGAACCGTTGTACGTGCCGGACATGTTCAGCTGCCCGTCGCCATACACGAGGTTGGTGACCATGTTGGCCAGTGTGGGTTCGAACGCCGGCATCGCACTCCACGCCGGATCATCTATACCAGTCGGCGGCCCCGCCACTCGCGCCGCCCGCAAAACGCTCGGCGGCGCCGGGCATCCGTTTTGCGCGTAGGTAACCGCCAGGATGATTTCATCCACCGTGACCTGCCCATCGACGACGGAATCGAAGATCGGGCACTCACTCAGTTGCGCGCTGCCCAGTGCGATGTTCACGCCGATGATGATTTCGTCGATGGTCACTTCGGCATCCCCGTTGCAATTGCCGACGCACACCCCGTCCTGTGCGGCGGCAACCCCGGGGCCTGCGATCGCCGCTCGCGAACTGGCTGCCATCAGCCTGTGTGTGGCTTGCGAAAAGAGCGGCACCCCCAGCGTGAACGCGAGGGCCGCACTCCATACCCAGGTCCAGGACACTAACTTCGATCGCTTCATGGGTTCCCCTCCTCCGGTTGTGGCCATACCCAGCAAGTGTCAGGCCGTTCGTCAGGCCTAGGTTTCCACACGCGCCTCCCGCCGCAACAACCAGACGTTGTCCGCCCGTCGCACGGGAAGGAAGGGCGAGTTCTCACGAATGGGAATCCGCCCCCCCCCACCATGGCTGCCTGGATTCGGGATGGCTGAAGAATACCGCCCTTCACGGCTGACCGCCGGGATGTCCTCGCGTACCGTACCAGGAGTGCCGTCGTCCCCTGCGTCCGCCCCATCACGAACGCCCCGGACGCCCGACCTCCAGCGGCGCCACCCCGGACACGGTGTAGCTGCCGTCGGCGTGTAGAACGACCTCACAGGCCGGCACGGTAAAGAGGTCGGCGAGGCGGTAGCGATCAGTGAGCAGGTGGAGGCGCTGGTTGGCGGAGCCGAGCAGGCCGCGGCCGGTGCGCTGGCTGGCGACGTAGCGGCCGGCGACGAGGACGTCGACGCGGGCGAGAATCGCCGCCCCGAGCGACAGACGGCGGATCTCGGCGAGCGTGCAGCCGGAAAAGACGAGCCGACTCAGGCCGGAGCCGCCCAGATGTTGCCCAAGCCGGGTGACGACTGCCCAGCCGTGGGGTTTGGCCATTCCAGGGCAACCCAAAAGAGCCCGGAGGGCTTCGTCAGAGTAGCCGGGGGCTTGAGCCTCCGGCTAACGCCGCCGCCAAAAAAGAGCCCGGAGGGCTTCGTCAGAGTAGCCGGAGGCTTGAGCCTCCGGCCAACGCCGCCGCCAAAAAAGAGCCCGGAGGGCTTCGTCAGAGTAGCCGGGGGCTTGAGCCTCCGGCCAACGCCGCCGCCAAAAAAGAGCCCGGAGGGCTTCGTCAGAGTAGCCGGAGGCTTGAGCCTCCGGCTAACGCCGCCGCCAAAAAAGAGCCCGGAGGGCTTCGTCAGAGTAGCCGGGGGCTTGAGCCTCCGGCCAACGCCGCCGC